>NZ_LGRP01000031.1:0-56067 GCF_001636635.1 Paenibacillus sp. O199 | reverse complement strand
CCTGGCGAGCGACATCCGCTTTATAGGTGTCTACCGATATCGGAATATGTGGAGCCTGCTGCCGCAGTGCTTCAATGACCGGAATGATCCGGCTGAGCTCTTCATCAGCGCCAACGATATCGGAACCTGGACGTGTAGATTCCCCGCCAATATCAATGAGATCCGCGCCATCTTCCATCATCTGAATGGCGTGAGCCACCGCACGCTCCACATTGGTATAACGTCCCCCATCCGAGAAGGAGTCCGGTGTGACATTCAGAATGCCCATAATAAGTGTACGTGTGCCAAGTTTTAGCTCTGCTGGACCCCACGCATAATTCCGTTCATAGATGACTGGTGTAAGTGTCATGAAGTATACCCCGCTTTCTGCCGGTACATACCCAGAAGTACTTCTGTAACCGGGCCTATATGTCCGCTGCTGATTACCGTTTCCGTTCCATCCTCATCCCGCAATGTAGTAACTGGAACGAGTTCAGCAACAGAGCCTGTCAAAAAGATCTCATCTGCCTGTAACAGCTCCCCCCAAGGGAACAATCCTTCCTGGCAAGGTATTCCTTGGTGAACTGCAAGCTCCAGTACAACGGCTCTGGTGATTCCCGGCAAAATGCCAGTCGCAAGTGAAGGCGTGTAGAGTACGCCCTGTCTCACCCAGAACACATTGCTGACAATCCCCTCAGCTATGTAGCCATCTCGAGTTAATTGCAGACCTTCCGCACTTTGTACATGCTGCCCGTATCCGTTCAGTTCCCGTTTCGCCAAGATGCTGTTCATGTAATGCAGCGATTTGAACCGCACTTCTCCTTCAGGCGTGTTACGGGGCGTCGACAGACGTTGAAGCATTTTACCATTTTCATATAGAGATGGAGAGGGTCCAGGTAGTGCTTTTGCCAATACGATATGATTGGGTTTCACATAATCCCCCGAAGGTAGCCCCAGCGGGGCTTCGCCCGCAGATACCGTATATCGCACATAGGCATCCTGGAGTACGTTAGCAAGCAGCACACTTTTGATCCATTCCGTTACCTCCGCTGCTGTTGCTGTGAAAGGAATGCCCAGTTCACGACACCCTGCAGCCATCCGCTCCAAATGACGTTCCAGCAGAAAAGGAACTCCCTGATACGTTCGAAACGTCTCGAACAATCCGAGTCCGTACAAAAAGCCGTGATCCGTCACCGGAACCACGGCTGCCGCCATATTGACCAATTCTCCGTTTATCGCGGCATATTTCATCTCTATACCTTTACCTGCTGAGACAGGAAGTTACGTAGCATTTGATGACCGTGATCCGTAATGATGGATTCGGGATGGAACTGAACACCTTCAATCGCATATTCCTTGTGACGCAAGCCCATAATCTCGCCTTCCGCCGTCTCGGCCGTAATCTCCAGACAATCTGGCAGACTGCTGCGCTCCACGATCAGAGAGTGATACCGCGTTGCCGTAAAGGGAGATGGTAATCCGGTAAATACGGATGTTCCGTTATGGTGCATCTCCGATGTTTTGCCATGCATCATGCGGTCCGCACGAATAACATTGCCTCCGAAAGCCTGTCCAATCGCCTGATGTCCCAGACATACGCCAAAGATCGGAATACTACCCTTGAATTGATCAATGACCGCCAGACTAATGCCGGCCTCATTCGGAGTACAAGGACCGGGTGAGATCAAAATATGATCAGGTGCCAATGCCTCGATGCCTGCCAGATCAATTTCATCGTTACGGCGAACTTCCACCGTCTCCCCCAGTTCACCCAGATATTGAACCAGGTTGTACGTGAAGGAATCATAATTGTCGATAACCAGTATCATATCGTTGTTCCTCCTGTTCTTCCGTCCACACAGGGGACGGCTGCTTGATTATTTTAATTTAACGGCTTCAGCTTCCTCGCTGTAATTCACAGCCCTCATCATGGCTCTTGCTTTGTTCCGGCACTCCTTATATTCCCGATATGGATCGGAGTCAATAACGATACCTGCTCCTGCCTGTACATATCCCACTCCATCTTTAATGGAAAGTGTACGAATGATGATGTTCAATTCCATATTGCCACTGTAGTCCAGCCACCCAATCGAACCTGTATACGGTCCACGACGCACAGGCTCCAGTTCTTCAATGATTTCCATGGTGCGAACTTTGGGTGCACCCGTAATCGTTCCACCTGGGAACGTCGCTGCGATTACATCAAATACGGATAGTCCCTCGGCCAGCGTTCCCTCAACTTGAGACACCAGATGCATAACATGCGAATACTTCTCGATCGTCATCAGTTCAGGCACATGCACTGATCCATAAGCTGCAATTCGTCCGATATCATTCCGCTCCAGATCGACCAGCATAATATGCTCTGCCCGCTCCTTCTCACTGTTCAGCAGCTCAGCGGCCATCAACTCATCCTCAGCTTCATCCCGGCCTCTTCTCCTTGTTCCTGCGATCGGACGAGCACTCACCTTGCCATGATCCACTTTGACTAGCAATTCAGGCGAACCGCTCACCAGTTGGAAATCCGGACTACGCAGCAATCCCATGTAGGGAGAGGGATTTACTAGACGAAGCCATTCATAGATGTGCTCTGCACTGGACTTGAGACATTTTTCCTGCCGCAAGGACAGATTCACTTGAAACACATCCCCCTGCCGGATATATTCCTGCACTGTACGTACCGCCTGCTCAAAGTCCTCTTGAGGAAAGGAGGTGTGCCATCCTTCCGTTTCCCGCTCCGAATCCGCTGATTGCGCAGTGAGATGAATGTGGCTATGGCGATGCTCCAATGCCTGCTGCTGCTCTTCCGCCTGGGCAAAGCCCAGAATATGCAGCCATCGCTGCTGCATGGCTGCTGCTCGCTCTTCTGCTTCTGCGTACAGCTTGCGAAGCTGAGCTTCATCCTGATCCGGCTGTACAGCCAGATGAACCATGCAGAACAGCGCCTGCTGTTCATGATCATACGCCCATATTTCTTCAAATCGCATCCACCAATAATCCGGAAGTGCCGGGTTATCTTCTGCCAAGGTTGGCAGCTTTTCCAGGGATCTGGCTACGTCATAGCTTAGATAGCCTGCACATCCACCACCAAAGTCTGGAGCCCCGCTCACCTTTGGTGCCTTGTATGGCGCAGCCCACCTTTTTAATACTTCAAGTGGTTTACCACCGTCCGTTCGGGTACTGCCTTGAATAAGATCATGAATAACAGCTTCGTTGCCCTTTCCGGAGATAACGGATACCGGGTTTAATCCCAGAAAGGTATACCTTCCGCCTTTACCATTCTCCAACACCATTGCATAGGGTGACGCCTGCTGCCAGGCTGCTTCCCACGTTAACGGTAAACCGCCATGATACGGTCCCTTATCCGACTTAATCATATACGGCATCATGGTCCAACCTTTTCCGGCCCACTCTATCCAGTCGGCGTATGTTGTCATCAGGTGTGTCATTGCGGTTTGCCGCCCTCCATCTGTCGCTAGTTCTATTGTCTGATAGTATACTAAAGCGCCGCTGCTTTTAAAAGCATTCAGCAAAAAATCCTCCACACCCGGCATGCGGGCAAGGAGGATTTGTTTCATCACTAGTTAAGCTTAAGCTTCGAAGTTGTAAAGTGGCGTACTGAGGTAACGTTCGCCGTTACTTGGCACGATCACGACAACGCGTTTGCCTGCACCCAACTGTTTAGCCACTTGCAGACCTGCGCGGATGGCTGCACCGGAAGAAATACCGGATAAAATACCTTCTTCCTTCGCTACCTGACGAGCCGTCTCGAACGCATCATCATTCTCGATGTGAATGATCTCGTCATAGATTTCCTGATCAAGAATCTCAGGAATAAAGTTAGCACCGATCCCTTGAATTTTGTGAGGACCCGGTTTGCCACCTGCCAAGATTGGCGAAGCTGCCGGTTCAACGGCAACGATTTTAATCCCAGGGTATGATTCCTTCAATACTTCACCTGTACCTGTAATCGTTCCGCCTGTACCGATTCCTGCAACGAAAGCATCCAACGTACCGCCTACAGATTGAATGGCTTCAACAATCTCAGGGCCAGTCGTTTCACGGTGGATCTTCACGTTAGCTTTATTTTTAAATTGCTCAGCCATGAAATAAGATGGATTTTCCTTAAGCAATTCCTCAGCTTTTTTAACTGCACCATTCATACCTTCGGCTCCCGGTGTGAGCACAAGCTCAGCTCCATAGGCGCGAAGCAGGTTACGACGCTCCATGCTCATCGTTTCCGGCATAACAATAACAGACTTATAGCCTTTGGCTGCAGCCACCATAGCCAGTCCAATTCCTGTGTTACCACTTGTTGCTTCGATGATGGTATCACCCGGTTTCAGCTTGCCTTCTTTTTCCGCTTCTTCCACGATGCTAATCGCGATACGGTCTTTGACGCTTGAACCTGGATTCTGGTATTCCAGTTTCACGAATACTTCAGCACTGCCTTCAGGTACGATACGGTTCAGACGAACAAGCGGAGTACCTCCGATAAGTTCTGTTACGTTATTAACTACTTTAGCCATATGAATGCCCTCCTTAGTGGGATGAATACTACTTAAGTCCTGTTGCCATATACATGTGTGGCCGAGCAGCCTCTAGATGTTATAGAAGAACTTCGGAAATCCGCCTGAGTTCATTCCGTCTGCAATAAATCGGACAGAACCTGGGTTTTCGAAGATTTCTTTGTTCATATAAATGGTTTTATTCCGAGTAAATGAGTAGGTTTTTGATTATTTTTATCTTATCAACGTTACACCCTATTGTCAATATGAGTACTCAAAAAAATACTCCGCCCTGGGCCCTAAGGCCGTAGACAGAGTATTTTTATCAAGATGCAGTAGGACATTCGTTTGCAGGATAATCAGGATGCCGGAATTTCAGCGATGATGACAGCTTCATACTTGCTCCGCAGCCTTTCCTCCACCTGGGGCAGGGGATCAGCCTGGCTGAGAGCAAGCTGCATCCGAATTTCTTCGCGAACCTCTTCTGCAGGTTGCACCTGACGCTCTTGTTTGTCATTCATTTTAATGATGGCGTATCCTTCTTCCACCTTCACCGGCCCTGCAATATCGCCAACGTCCAGTTGAGCTGCAAGTTTGAGGATCGCTTCGGACTGAAACGGATCGTTCTGCTCAACCCATCCCAGACGACCACCCGCATCACGGGAGTAAGTGTCCGTCGATTCATTACGCGCGGTTTCTTCAAAGTCTGCTCCCTTGTCGAGCGCATCCAGGACTGATTCAGCCTGTTCCTCTTCCTTCAATACAATGATAGACAGATCATATTTTTCTGGGGAAACATAGTCTTCATGGTGTTCGTTCCAATAATGCTCAATATCTGCATCCTTGATCTGTATACCGCTCGTCGCGATTTTCTCAAGCAGAAGTCGGTATCCTGCCTCCAACTCAAGATCTTGCCTGGATAAACCCAGTTGGGACTGCATCTCGTCAAAATATGCCTTCTCCGAATCATATCCATCCATGGCCGCGGCAAGTTCCTTCGCAATTTCTTTGGGAGTCACCGTCAGATTACGATCGAGCGCTTCTGCATATACAGCTTTACGATTGAGCATCTGGAGCAGCAATTCACTGCCATAGCGCCGTTTCAATGCCTCGGTCCATTCCTTGTCGGTGATGACCTCCCCATTGATCGTTGCTACCGCATTTCCCTCTTCTTGATTGGTATCCTGAGGCGAATCTGCTCCTTCACGTCCATTTCGTAAGCCTTGCACAACCATAACCGAACCCATCACCAGCATTCCAAGCGTCAAGACAATTACAGCCGTCCATAACCCTTTTTCCTGTCTTGTCATTCCGCGTCCCGTCCCCGCATAAAATCAGTTCTTGGCTTGCTCTAGGATGGTTTCAAGTTGTTCCTTGTTGAAATCGTAAGCCTCATTGCAGAATTGGCAGACCACTTCAGCCTGGCCTTCTTCCTCAATCAATTGTTCCATTTCGGATTGACCCAGACTGATCAACGTTTTCTCTACCCGCTCACGTGAACACTCACAGTGGAAATGAATATCCATTTCGTCCATGACCTGTACATCAGGCAGTACGCGACGAAGCAGTGCTTCCAGTTCAAGCCCCTCAGCCAACAGAGACGTCACTGGCGGCATTGTACCAATGGCATTTTCAATCACCGTAATCTCATCATCCATCAAACCTGGAAGCAACTGTACAATGAATCCACCGGCTACAATAACCGAATTATCGGTATCCACTAGTACACCAACGCCTACAGCAGAAGGCGTCTGCTCCGATTTGGCAAAATAGTACGTAAAGTCTTCGCCAAGTTCCCCTGAAATAATCGGCACACTGCCGCGATAAGGCTCTTTCAGCCCCAAATCCTTCGTTACGTTCACGAATCCCTCTGTTCCGACTGCGCCAGCAACGTCCAGTTTGCCCATACTGTTGCTCGGCAGATGTACATGCGGATTGCTTACATAGCCACGAACTTCACCCTTCGCATTAGCATCGGCAACAATCTGTCCAATGGGGCCGTCGCCTTTGACTTGAATTGTCAGCTTCTCTTCTCCCTTAAGCATAGCCCCCATAATGGATGCTGCTGTAACCGTACGCCCCATAGCTGCTGTAGCCGTGGGAAACGTATCATGTCTTCTGCGCAATTCCTCAACCAGTTCCGTCGTTTGAACAGCAAAGGCCCTAACCCGTCCGTTCATTGCTGTACCGCGAATTAACCGGTCTTGTTTGTTGTTGTTTTCCAAGTCATTCAGCCTCCTTTGGCGTAATCGCCAGTTATAGAAAAAACGGCATAACATATAAGACTGTAACCTCAGCCCGCTGTTTGCCGTCTCTGTTCTTACCTTTCCCGGTTCCGCTCATAAACGATACGCAGCCCTTCAAGCGTAAGCAGCGGATCCACTTCATCGATGCTGCGTGTTTCTTCTGCAATCAGCTTGGCAAGGCCTCCGGTTGCAATGACTCTAGGCTTGGCTCCCATTTCCTCGCGAATACGCTCCACAATGCCGTCCACCTGTCCTGCATAACCAAATATAATGCCGGCCTGCATCGCATGAATGGTGTTGCGACCAATGACTTTCTTGGGCTTCTCCAATTCAATACGAGGTAGCTTGGACGCTCGTTCATAGAGTGCTTCGGTTGCAATATGGATGCCGGGTACGATAGCCCCGCCCAGATAATTTCCTTTCTCGTCAATACAGTCAAATGTAGTCGCTGTACCAAAATCGACCACAACGAGAGGGCCGCCATACTTCTCAACGGCTGCTACTGCATTAACAATGCGATCCGCGCCAACTTCACGAGGATTCTCATACCGCAGGTTCAGGCCGGTTCGAATACCAGGCCCAACGAGTAGCGGTTTTTTGCATACGTATTTCTCACACATGGCTTCAATCACATTCACTAGTGGTGGAACCACGGATGAGATGATCACACCTTCAATGTCGCGTGTTGAAATCCCCGACATATGAAATAAATTATAAATCAATACGCCGTATTCATCCACTGTCGACTGCCGGGATGTACTCAGGCGAAAATGGTGGAGCAACTCCCGGCCTTGATACACGCCGAGTACGATATTGCTGTTGCCCACGTCTACCACAAGAATCAAAGAGGTTCACCCCTCTTTCTTTTCGTTTAAATCCAGGCTGATATCCAGGCTCTCAAAAGAGTAGGTTAACCTGCCAACTGAAATTACATCCACTCCGCTCTCTGCAATACCACGAATGGTATTTAGCGAGACGTTGCCCGATGCCTCAACTTTCACATGCGGAGCCTGCTCACGAATAAGAGCGACGGCCTCACGCATCCGATCTGGGTGCATGTTATCCAGCATAATGATATCTGACCCAGCCTGCAAGGCTTCTCTGACCTGTTCCATGTTTTCGGTCTCTAATTCAATGGTCATTGTATGCGGAATGACGGCTCGCGCACGCTGTACCGCTTCAGTGATCCCGCCTGCGCCCTTGATGTGGTTATCCTTAATCATGACGGCATCATAGAGACCGAACCGATGATTTGCTCCGCCACCAACCCGCACTGCATATTTTTCAAGCAAGCGGTGTCCCGGTGTTGTTTTACGAGTATCGACCAGTCGTGTAGAAAGGCCTTCCAGCGCGTCAACATAAGTACGTGTACGGGTAGCGATACCAGACATGCGCTGAAGCAGGTTAAGAGCCAGACGCTCTCCTGTCAGCAAGCTATGTGTGCTTCCTTCTACCTCAGCCAGAATCGTACCATGCGTAACTGCATCACCGTCTTTTACCATTGGTGTGAACGCAAGACCAGGATCCACTACCTGAAACACGAGTTCTGCTACCGTAATTCCTGCAATGATTCCATTGTCTTTGGCATGTATAACGGCCTTGGACTGACTGCCAGCGGGAATCGTCACATTTGTTGTGACATCCCCTGCACCAACATCCTCACGAAGCCAGTTTTTGATTGATTCGATGAGTCCTTCATTATATCCGTTCAGTATCATGACATCAATTCCTCCACAATCGCTTGTTCTCGCTGCTGCAGACTATGCTTCTGCCATACGGCATCGTCACGCTGCGGGAAATCCTCACGGTAGTGGGCTCCCCGACTTTCCTCGCGGTGTAATGCTCCAGTGGTAACCAACCAGGCACAGGTCAAAAGGTTGGCATATTCCATCTCTTCTTTGTGAGTAAACTTCTGATCAAAAAATTGCAGTTCTTGTTGCAGTTTCTCTATTGCTGCTTGCAGGTTAGCGCCATTCCGGCGCAGCCCCACTTGACGCACCATCATTTTTTGCAGACGCAAGCGTCTTTCGGACACCGGCTTCTGCTCTTCCTTTATGATCCTGCGAATAGTTGTTAATGTGGGAATATTTGTCTGGAGTGAAGCAAGCGGAGGAAGGGATTGAATACGATCCACGATTCTCCGGCCAAATACGATTGCTTCAGACAGAGAGTTGCTCGCCAGGCGATTGGCTCCATGTACTCCAGTAGAAGATACCTCACCGCAGGCAAATAACCGGCCAATGCTGCTCTCCCCACTGAGATCCGTCTTCACTCCGCCCATCATGTAATGTGCAGCAGGAGCAACCGGAATCCAGTCTGTGGTCATATCCAGTCCGTATCGCATACAGGTCTCATAAATAGTAGGAAACCGATGCTTAATCATCTCCGCCGATTCATGAGTGATATCCAAATATACAAAGGTGCTGTTTGTCGATTCCATCTCACTGACAATTGCCCGCGCGACGATATCACGTGGTGCCAGTTCAAGCTGTGCATGATACCGTTCCATGAAGCGCTCGCCTTTCACATTACGCAAATAGGCTCCTTCGCCACGTACCGCCTCGGACACCAGGAAACGTGGTGCTCCCGGATAACAAAGGGAGGTCGGGTGAAATTGAATAAACTCCATGTCCCGGACAACTGCCCCGGCACGATAGGCCATCGCCACACCATCTGCTGTAGCCACTTCCGGATTAGTCGTATATCGATACAATTGTCCAGCTCCGCCAGAGCATAGTACGGTTGCCTCTGCCTTCACAAATACTTGTGAGCCGTCAGCCTTCTGAACCAGCGCACCTACACATTCTCCCTGCTCTGTAATCAGGTCAATGACAAAATGCTCATCCCACACTTCAATCCCCGGATGTTCATTCGCCTGTGCAGCCAGTGCACGCACAATCTCATATCCCGTTGCATCCCCATTGGCATGCAAAATACGGCGGTGGCTGTGCGCACCTTCCTGCGTCAACGCCAACTCGCCGTTCTCCAGATCAAACAAAGTACCCAGTCGAATCAGTTCTTTCACTCCGTCCGGGCCCTCGTTCACCAATGCTTCGACTGCTTCGGAGCGGCATAATCCCGCTCCTGCAACAAGTGTATCCTGCAAATGGTAGGCAGGTGAATCATCCTCAGCAATAACCGCAGCGATTCCTCCCTGCGCATACCGGGTGTTACTATCCAGTAACGACTTCTTCGTGATCATCAACACACTGCGTTGTTCACTCGCCTTGATCGCAGTAAACAAACCAGCAATGCCCGAACCAATAACCAGCACATCCGTCTCCACCATCGGCAGCGCGGACAGATCAAAATCCACTAAATATTGCGGTATCATGTTATTTCACCTGTCTTGGAGCAAGAGTAGCGCATGCTACTTCACCAGTAACATGCGCTCTAGTGATTCTCTGGCTTTGTCGGCAACCGCTGGCGGTACGTAAATTTGCGGCTTCATCGTTTCCAGACATTTAACCAGCTTTTTCAAGTTGTTGACCTTCATGTTCGGGCATACGAGGAACTTGGTAGCAAAGTGGAATTGTTTATCCGGGCTATCGAGACGCAGTTGGTATCCTGTACCATCCTCGGTACCTACGATAAATTCTTTAGCGGACGAATTCTTACAATATTCCAGAATGGCGGTTGTGCTACCTACGAAGTCACCCATCTCTACAACCTCAGGACGACATTCCGGGTGAACAACGAACTCGGCATTTGGATGCTTCGCTCTCATCTCAACCACGTCTTTGACCGTCAGCATATCATGGGTATTGCAGTAACCTTCCCAGATAATCATTTTCTTGTCTGTATGTTGTTGCACATAATGTCCCAGATTTTTATCCGGTACCCAGATGATTTCATCGGAATCAACAGATTGAATGACTCTGACAGCATTGGCCGATGTACAACAGATGTCGGTCTCTGCCTTGATCTCAGCTGAAGAATTGATGTACGTTACAACTTTGGCATTCGGGTGCTGTGCTTTCAATTTACGTAAGCCTTCAACGTTCACCATGTCTGCCATTGGGCAGCCTGCACGCTCGTCGGGGATGATAACCGTTTTGTTAGGGGCAAGAATTTTAGCGCTTTCACCCATAAAATGAACCCCGCAGAAAACGATAACATCCGCATCGGTTTGTGCCGCCTTCTGGGCCAGCAAAAACGAATCTCCCCGGAAATCAGCGACCTCCTGTACCTCGTCACGTTGATAATAATGGGCAAGAATAATGGCATTACGTTCCTTCTTCAACTCCATCAGCCGCTCGCGCAGCTCCCGGTTCATCTCAGCCTTGCGCTCTAAAGCCAGAGCTTCCACCTGTGATCCTCTCCTTATCGGGACAGCCTTATACGCTGTTTCATATGGCAAATCCAAGTCGTTATTTTCGCTTGAGAAACGAATCACAAGCGGTTTAACACCTAATGTACACAACGTTCACGACTCTGTCAATAAATGAAAACGCCCCAGAACAAGGGCATAACCGCCCATTTCCTACGTGGTTCGCCCTATAGCTCCCCGTTATCATTATCTATACAATTTAAAGGAATATATAAAAAAAGAGAGCCCGAAGGCTCTCTTTGTTCATCTGCCACTATAAACAGATGGTTGTTATAAATTAAGACGTTGGCTTCGTTCCACCATCATCCGGGTCATTGCTGTTTCCTTTGTCCAGATTCGGAGCTTCGTTAGGAATATCTCCGGCTGGTGGCTCAGGCGTTTCATCTTTGCCTTGGATACGGACGCGTACATCACCGATGTTGTCGATGATCGCCTCTCCGCTTTCGCTAGGCGTGCCTTCTCCATCATTGCTGTTCTCACTTTTTGGAGTCAGGGAACCTGTCTCGATCAATTCCTTGATCTGATCCATTTCCAATGTCTCCACTTCGAGCAATGTTTGTGCGATCAGATGCATCTCTTTCGAATGTTTTACGAGCAAGTCCTTACATTTCTCGTAACAATCGTTAATGAAGCGTTGCATTTCCTGATCAATCTCATATGCGATGGAATCCGAGTAATTCTGTTCATGACCAATATCACGGCCCAGGAATACCTGTCCCTGTGAACTTCCGAATTGCATAGGACCCAATTTCTCACTCATACCGTACTCCATAACCATACTTCGAACAATACCTGTCGCTTGCTGGAAGTCACTGTATGCGCCAGTACCAATTTCACCAATGAACAATTCTTCTGCAACACGGCCCCCAAGGAGTCCCGTTATTTTGTCCAACAGCTCCTGCTTGGTTACAAGCATACGATCTTCTTTTGGCAACATGATTACATATCCACCCGCGCGTCCACGCGGAATAATGGTAACTTTATGTACCATATCGGCATGTTCCAGGAAGTAACCTACAATGGTGTGACCTGCTTCGTGGTAAGCAATGATACGTTTCTCACGATCACTGATGACACGGCTTTTCTTCTCCGTACCTACGATAACACGGTCAATCGCCTCGTCTACCTCACGCATGGAAATATCTCTGCGATTACGACGTGCCGCAAGCAATGCCGCTTCATTCAAGAGATTTTCCAAATCTGCACCGGAGAATCCGGTAGTACGCTTCGCAATAATGTCCAGCTTCACATCTTTGGTGAGTGGTTTGTTGCGTGAGTGTACTTTCAGAACCGCTTCACGACCTCTCACGTCAGGGCGATCAACCGTGATTTGACGGTCAAAACGTCCTGGACGCAGCAAGGCAGGGTCCAGAATATCAGCACGGTTCGTTGCAGCAACGATGATAATACCTTCATTGGCTCCGAATCCGTCCATTTCAACAAGCAACTGGTTGAGTGTTTGTTCACGTTCGTCGTGACCACCACCAAGACCAGCACCACGCTGACGTCCTACAGCATCGATCTCATCGATAAAGATGATACATGGGGCGTTTTTCTTCGCATTTTCAAACAAGTCACGTACACGAGATGCACCGACACCGACAAACATTTCAACGAAGTCAGAACCGGAAATACTGAAGAATGGTACACCCGCTTCACCGGCAACAGCACGAGCGAGCAAGGTTTTACCTGTACCCGGAGGACCTACAAGCAATACGCCTTTAGGAATCCGCGCACCTACTGCTGCGAATTTACGAGGGTCCTTGAGGAAGTCCACGACTTCAACCAGTTCCTGTTTCTCTTCGTCAGCACCCGCAACATCTTCAAACGTAACCCGTTTCTTCTCTTCGTTATAGAGACGAGCACGGCTTTTACCAAAGTTCATTACTTTACCGCCGCCGCCTTGAGCCTGATTAAACAGGAAGAAGAACAGCAGGAACATAATGATCAAAGGAATAAAGGAAGTCAGCAACGTCAACCAGATGCTGTCACCTTTCATAGGTTCCTGATGATATTCAAAATTGTTCGTTTCGCTTGCAGCTACAAGCTCACTAATCGCCTCATCCGTAGGAGGAATATACGTTGAGAAATTTTCTGATTTGGCCCCGTCAGGTATCTTTCTGTATTGACCGGTCACGAGGTACGTCTGACCGTTGAATTGAACCGTCAATTCAGAGACGTTGTTGGCCTTGATTGCCGTGCGCAACTGATCATATCTAGGATTATCGGTGGCTTCGCCGCCATTGCTGACGAACTGGACTATCCCCACCACAACTAAAAAAAGAATCAAATAAAAACCAGAATTCCGGATGAACCGATTCATCCCCTACCTCCTCTCGAGACACTTTAATTATTTTAACATAGCCCGACATGGCTTCTCAACAGAAGCCACCAACAGATATGGGCTTGGAACTAGCTTAAGCATTAGTTGCTGTAAACTTCCGGTTTCAGAATCCCGATGTAAGGGAGGTTCCGGTACTTCTCGGCATAATCCAAACCATAGCCAACGATGAATGCGTCCGGAATGTCAAAGCCGGTGTAATGAGCTTCAAGTTCGACTTTGCGACCTGAAGGCTTGTCAAATAGCGTAACCACACGGACGGATTCAGCACCGCGGTTCTGCAAGAGTTCGATCAGATAACTGAGCGTGAGTCCACTATCAATAATATCCTCTACAATCAGAACCTCGCGTCCCTCGACGGATTCATCCAGATCCTTAATGATTTTAACAACGCCTGATGATTTGGTGGAAGCGCCATAACTCGATACTGCCATGAAATCCATCTCAACAGGTACCGTAATGTTCTTAACCAAATCAGCCATAAATATAAACGCACCCTTGAGCACACAAATGACCAAAGGATTGCGATTTGCATATTCGGCACTTATTGTTGCGCCTAATTCCTTGATTTTACTCTGAATTTCTTCTTCACTGATCAATACTTCCTGAATGTCGTTCTGCAACTGTGCGAACCTCCTAAGTTATACATATGAAAGCCTTACCTGAACCATAACCACTACCCCTGAATCGCTGAATCGCCTACAGTCATGTACAGGATTGCGGAAGTATCCTCCCTGACAGGAGCTACACTAGACCGGCGAACACCCGGTAACCAGATGACATTGCCTGCTCCATCACATACCACGGGAACCCGTGAACGGACAGATGGGGGAATTTTCTCATCGATGAAAATATTTTTCACCTTTTTGCTTCCGTTTAATCCCATCACTTTCATGGTATCTCCAGGTAACCTTGAACGCACAACCAGCGGCATAAGCAGTTGATCCGCATCAAATGCGGCATGATCCGCCGATTCCGGTACATGATAGTCCTCGGGACTCATCGGAACGATCCGAACATGCCGGTCGATTTCCGCGAGAGAAAGCTCATAAGTTCCGCTCCATTGAGCAAGACGATATTCGTAAGATTGATCCTGTACGTCAGTCCGTATGCCGAAAGAGATCAGATCATACTCCCGGGTGCAGGCGAGTGTCTGTCCTATATCCAGGCTCCAGGTCGTCGCGTCAGGCTGAATTACCTTGCGGCGAATGGTCTCAATACGGGTAAAGTCGACAAAATCACTGTCCAAAGGCAGATAATTCAATATTAGTTTAATCAACCTTCGTTGTAAAGCGACATGTAACTTCAAAAAGGAAGGCACCTCAAAGGTTTGCCTTCCGCCGTTCGCCTGCACTAGACACCTGTATGCGTCATATGCACCTTGTTCCATGAAATCGTCTTCATCACCTACAATTTCGGCAAGTCGATTCAAAGACGGCGTCAACTGTCCATTATATTGCCCCAAAAAAGGAAGCACATCCAAGCGAATGGCATTACGCCGATATTTACGCAGGGAATTGCTTTCATCATTAAAATACAGAAAACCCTGGGTATTACAAGCTTCTACAAGGTCTGTCTTGTTTATACGAAGGCATGGACGAATAAGTTCCACATTTTTTTCTCGCCGTTTAAACTTCATTCCAGCGAGTCCGGAAAGACCACTTCCTCGCAGCAAATGGAGCATAACCGTCTCTGCCTGATCGTCGGCATGATGGGCCAGTGCAATGCTCGCCGCATCGTATTTGACAGCCACTTCATGCAAAAACTCATATCGCTTGTTGCGCGCAGCTTCCTGAGAGCCTTGACCGGTAAGCTTCATATAAGAAGGTACGTCGGCCTTCACCCATTCAAATGCAATGCCAAGTCGGTGCGCAAGTTCCTTCATCATCTCGGCTTCATGATCGGATTCAATCCGAAAACCATGGTGTACATGGGCGCAGATCAATTCCAGCGGGACATGCCTGGTACTGATCTCATGCATGATATGCAAAAAAGCTACCGAGTCCGGTCCGCCCGATACTGCGACGACAATCCGATCCCCGGGAACCCATAACTGATGCTCTTCCGCTGCATCCAGCACGTTATTCACCAGCTTGTTCCAGCGTAAAGCTTCCATACCTGTTCCTCATTCCTTACGTTATGTATATGCACTCTCACAGGTCAGAATCGCAGTGCATAGATGAGTACCCCAATAAGTAATATAACGGAGACGGCAAATGCATTTTTGAGCCAACGCGGAGTTGTACTCTTGGAACGGCGACGAAGAGGAGAAGGGCGTGCCATCATCTCTTTCCAGACCTTAGCCGCGTGTCCGGCATCCTGAAATTGACCTCGTAATGCCTGAATAGTCCAGTTTCGAAAAGGGCGGAGACGTTCGCTGCGCTCCACGAGAGCTGTGAGCTGATTTACACTTCGCAGTTGAGGTAATCCCTCTGCAGCTAGCGCTTTGAGTGCATCAGCTTCAAGTACATGAATCAATAATAGCGCAAAAGCAAACACATCATAGGTACCGTCTGCTGTTCGACTGCCTGCATTCCAGAATCCGCGATCATACCATTCAGTGAACTGCTTGACGCTCCGGCCGATAGAAGTCACTCCGCCATAGTCGATAAGTTCTACCTGCCCATAATCCGATACCAGTACATTTTGAGGTTTGAGATCGCCAAACACCCATCCAGCCTGATGCAATTGAGCCAGCTTTTGCAATAGTCTGAGTCCAACCAAAAGTGTCCAGTCCGTTCCCTGACGCCGAATGAAGTGGTGCAAAGACTCCCCCCGAACGTAACGCATCACATAAAAGGGAATATCACGACCACGAATAGCGTAGTCATCCACATCTTTCAGATAAGAAGGAATGCCACTCTGCCGAAGGGCCTCATGATTACGCTGTAATTGAAAAGATTTGAGCACATTAATTTCCGATTGCAGATCTACTGGGTCAAATCCCATTTTAAGCGCATAATGTTTGCCATTCTCACCCCGCTGGACAAGAAAAACGATGCCGTTGGCTCCTTTGCCCAGCAGCTTCCGAATCGTATAACGGCTGCGATTCCATTTCCCTGTGATGACTGTTCCTGGCGGGAAAGAGGCGTCAGACAACGTTGTCACCGAGCATCCCTTCTCTTTCAATGCGATAGTTCCCTTCTATTTCCTGCTGTCCCTCCAGTGTACCATAACGGTAAAAATCAATCACCCTTTGAATCGCAGGACCTGTCGGCGTCGCTCCCTTCATTTGCAAACGTCCAGATAGTGAACGAACACGGCTCGGGTCAACTGTCCAGTCGATATCCATGACAGCTTCTTCTCCGCTATGGCGCCCAGGAAAATGAAAGACGGAAAGATGGCTCTGACCCATACGTGCCTGCAAGCTAAGCATTAAATCGCGAATCCCTTCCTCCACCGCAGCAAGCTTCGGCTTCATACTGGCACTTACGTCAATGAGAAGCACGACCTGAAGTGGTGTTGTCTCAGCCATATCATCCATCACTTCAACGACCTGCGCACGTTTTGCCGGTTCAAGGTCTGTTACCGTTTTCGGCTCGTGCTCTCCCAGAATTTGTGTTAACTCTCTATTAACCGCCTGTTGAATGGTCTGAACCACCGTTTTTCTTGTCATCATCTGCATCGTATGGGCAAGCTGTCTTGTGCCTACGATCTGACTAATTCCACCTCCGGCTTTGGCAATATCCTCGATCTCCCGACTACCCAACTCACCAATGGTTCCATAATCAATAACGCCGACCACGTTGACCGTAATTCCTTCTTCTCGCGCTTCCGCCGCAGCCAGCACTGGACTTGGGCCTACATTGGAACAACCGTCGGTGATCAACAAGATTTGTTTCATCCGATATCCCTCCGTTTTGGGTTACTCTCCAACTCTATGACTAGCATTGCCAGAATGAAGAGACTTCAAACAGAGGAATATGCAATTAACTGACAGTGCGCGGACGCTCCATCCGGCTTATTCCGGGTACTCTCAATGTGGCCCACTCCGGGCGATAATGTTCTATTTTGCCTACAATTACAGTCATATCATCATAGATCTCATGTTGCTGATAACGTATAACACTTTCAAGCAGACAGTCTGCTACCTCCTGAGGATCATCACTATCAATTTCCTGAATGAGCCGCTTCATCCATAGTTCTTTATTGACGGCATACCCCGGTGCATCATAGATACCATCTGTCATCATAATTAAAACATCCCCTGGCTGAAGCTGTACGGTTACCAGATCCACCTCAATATCTTTGATAATGCCAATCGGCAGATTGCTTGCCGAAACTTGAATAACCTCCTGCCCTCGTTTAATAAAACTTGGAGTCGAGCCGATTTTCATAAACGTGGTCTCTGCCGTATATTCATCGATCAGAGCCATATCCACTGTTGCATACATTTCTTCAGGAGAACGCAGCATCAGAACGGAATTCACCGATTTGATCGCCAGCTTCTCATCCATGCCCGACTGTAACAACTGCTCCAGTATATTTAGCGCAGCACTGCTCTCCATGCGTGCCCGTTCGCCATTGCCCATGCCATCGCTAAGCGCAACTGCAAAGGTCCCGTTACCCAGTTCAACCGTGCTGAAACTGTCCCCGGACATCACATCTCCCCCTTTGGCGGCAGCAGCAACACCGGTTGTTATCTCGAACGTTTTGGCAGAACCAAAGGTGACTGTCGCCAGCCCTTGGCGAGGATCGAGCATGGTCTCATTCAAGACGGCAATATGCTCGTCCAGTACATCCGAGATCAGCGGAGCAATTATTTTCCGGCACTCGTCAAATCCGCGTGTATAGGCATGAACAATCTCAATTTCCACATTCCCCGCTTCCAGATTAATGATTTCAATAGAATGTATGGACAGACCCAACGACTCAAGCGCATCCCGAATCTGCTCCTCCTGTTGTACCATCTCCTCACTTTCCCGTTGAATTTCTTTCGCCAGGTCCTCCATCACCTGGGATACCCCTGATAATTGCTCTGCAACCAGCTGTCGACTATCTATAATCTGACGTTTCCATTGCATGTTATGTTGATGCAGACCATACTGGGCACGCATCACTTCAAGTACGTCCTCCGGTTTCGCACATACCCTGTTCCATTCCACCGGAATCTGCTTGCCTGACATCTCCGGGTTGGCTTCAATGGAACTCATCACATCCGTCATGTATTTATAGGTTTGAATAAACTTCGCATCCCAGCATTGATCCTTCTTAAAGCAACCCGAACATGTGCCTTCGGCTACGGCATTCATGAAGTGTTCCATCCCGCCTTCGTTCTGTACCGGCTCCCCCGCGCCGGACATCTGATCGAAGCTGCGTGACAACTGACGGAATACCTGAGAGAAGCGGGTAACCCGTTCTGCGGTGACATCCCGAATTCTCTTCGCATATTCATGTTGCGATTTCGTGTGATCCTGAGTGCCAGGAACATATTTGGAGATGGCCGTCAGCATACTTTTTGGCGTTAACATAAACAGAACAATGGCTGCGCATGTCTCCCATAAGGAGTTCATGACATCTCCCGGTCCACCCAGGTATATGGATAGAATAGAGGAACCGAGCAGCATGCCCAGAGCAACCGCCGCACGTTTTCCTTCCCGGAGCATACCCGCCAGCATACCAGCAAAAGCAAGCAGACTCATCTGATATACCGCCGACATATCGGCCAAACTCAGAATGAGACCAGTAATGACCCCAACCGATGCTCCGAGGGGGGCTCCGCCCACCAGCGCGAAGATTAGAATGAGATAACGAGAGAGCATATGCTCTACAGACAGGGACTGGATCGTCCAGCCCACCGCCCCCGTCATTACGGAAGCCAGCAAGATGATCAGACAGAGGATCTCCTCGTTCTTTAGGTTGAATTTTTTTTTGCGATACGTGAAGATCGGTATGGCCTGTATGAAAACCAAGGTAAGCACAAAGCTGAGTACGGAATCCATCGTGAGCATTAGCATGGCGTACCAGCTGAAAGACGGCCCAATAACGACGGCGAATAACTTGACCATAAAAGTAGTCGTAAACACCATCGTTGGCGCATAAGATAATTCAGCGCGGTCATAAGACTCCAGTCCTCTGAACAACAGATAGAAGATAGCGAGCTCCGAAGCAACAATCAGAGGTACCGGAAACGGGGCGAAGAGGCTTCCTGCCAGCAACGCAGCCCCTACCGGAATAATGTAATCCCTGCGCATGAAGGCGATAACCGCAAAGTAAGCAATCGCAAAGGGTGATAATTCATTCAGAATCATGGCCTTACCTAGCAAAAATCCCATAAAGGTAAGAAGCAGCACCCATTTACGTGCAGCAACGATCTGGACGGCCTTGCGGGAGCTAATCCACTGTTTGAGACGTACCGACAGCTCCTCCCGAGCTTCTGTACCTCCTTTACCAGCTTTCATTCCCGGAAATTGAATGACATTCCACTTTTCCATCATCCTCAAGGCACCCCATTCGATTAATTTAATTTTCGTGTTTCGTTCTCGATGGTTCTGATTATAGATAGAATAGAAGACGTAGTTTGTCACAATTGGTGGGTAGGGTCCAAAAACTTTACGACAAAAGAAACAGACGCGGCGCGGTGGTGCGAAACCCCCGGCCTTATTGTGGTTTCATCCATTTGCCACAACCCTTGCCAACAAGGCACTTGTCTGATTTTGAACCGGACGCGCTTCGTCCTCGCCACGATTTGAGCAGGATACCTGTGGAATGCCACGGAAACCTGTCGGTAAAAAATGGTAGACGACAAATGTTCTTATGTACTTTTTTTCTTGTGCAGAAAAACTGGGGATATGGAGCTTCACTTTACAAAAACGGCTATGAATCCGGTTAATTGTCTATATCTGAACGGTTAAACTCCAAAATTAAAAACAAACGCAAAAAAACCGTCAGCCCCAAGGCTAACGGTTTTTCTTATATTTTAAATCAGGTTGAACCAGATTACACGCGTTTGGCTCCACGGCCACCACGTTTGCCTTCTGTGTTCTTCTTCAGCGAAGAGATTCGTTCTTCGCTATCTTTCAGGAAGCGTGACATTTTATCCTCAAATGAAGGTTTGCCTGCTGCGGGCTTGAAAGAACGGCCTCCGCGGTCACGGTTAAAACCACCACCACCGCCACCGCCTCCACGGCCTTGGCCACCACTTGGGCCTCCACCGCTGAATCGTTCGCGATCTCCTCCACTGCGTTCCGGTCTAGGAGCTCTTGGGGGTCTGGACTGTGTTTGTTGCTCAACCGGTTTGTCAACAGCTTGCTTAATGGAAAGCCCAATCTTGCCATCCTTGTCAACGTTGATGACCTTAACGGTAACAAGGTCATTAAGCTTCAGGTGGTCGTTGACATCTTTGACATAATTGTCGGCGATTTCCGAGATGTGAACGAGACCCGTGACACCTCCTGACAGATCCACAAATGCTCCAAAATGCGTGATGCCTGTCACCTTGCCCTCTAACTTGGTGCCCACTTCAATTGCCATAGAATAAAATGATCCTCCCTTAAAAATATACAACCCGATTTTTTGAATGCCAAAATCAATGCTGTGCTAATTTAATTATACCTTATGCTGCAAACCAAGGTCAACTGAGCACTACCCCTTAAGGTAGCCTATTTTTTCCGGTATAACGGCTTCAGACACATAGATAACAATCCTTGCTCGATAATGAGCCAAATTACATCAGTTCCCTGACTCTTCAACCTGAATTGGTGTTTCCTCAGGCAGATAGTATCCTTTTTTCCGAGCCAGCTGTCCTATGTATTCGGGATCCTTCAACCGACTGACTTCGTACTTCAATTGATCCAGCTTCTTCAACGTCTCTTCCTTTGAAGATTGCTGGGCAGCCAGATGAGAACTCTTGTCCGAAATTTGCGCAGTCTGCACAAGGAACGTATATCCTGCCCAAATGATAAACACAACCATAAAGGTCATCCATAGCATGAGACGCCTTTTGGCACCTGCAGATTTTCCTTGGCCTGCTGGAGCTTTTGATTTGTTCATAGGTGTTTTACCCATTATCGGACCTCCTTAAAACCAGCGTTTCCACATCGCTGCGATACTTGAACCCGCACGGATCAGGAAGTGTGGCGTAACCCAATGTTTCAGGATTGGCCTAAACATCCAGCGGAACAACTTGCCGAAAGGTACCAAACATTGCAGCACCAGCTTACCCAGGAATAACAGTATGGCGAGTACGAAACCAAATAATACACGCACTAGCTTGTAAAGTCCTTTAGCGGGCATAACGATCAGGATGTTAAGGATATGTCCACACCAATGAATCAGCGTTCTTGCGAGTTTAATTAACATTACCACAAAACGCTGGGTTGTAACACTTAAAAGCCAAAAATAGAAGCAAACCCCTATAATCAGCCCCAAAAAGACATAAAACCGCAGCTGTCCGTGGTTTCCGGCGTACAGCATCCGGAAGACGAACAGCGCGGAAGCGACCCAATACAACAGATCTAGCGTGTGGACGCTCCATCTCGGGAACCGTAGCTGACCGGACAGTACCCGGTAACTGTCGTAGGCCATCCCCATCACGGCTCCCGACATCAGCATCCACATCAATGTGATCCATTGAGTATCCGGACTCATCGGAACATCTTGCCGAACAGGCCTTTACCGTTTTTGGACTGAGAACCGGGGTCCAGATATTGAAGAGAACTGACAGTGCCCTCGATGGATAACAAACCGTCCTCCAGGCTCAGGTTTTTGATATGTAAATTGTGCCCCCGGATGGTCAGATGCCCAAGTTCAGTTTGCAGCAAAAATTCCTCACTGTCGAAGCTCTCCACATTGGAGACACCCGTCAGATCCAGCAGTTTCCGATTCTGCATGCTCAGATGATGCTGTTTCGTCTTACTTTGCTCAACCATGGCATGTACCCCTCCTTCTTAACCCTAGCTTATGGACCAGAAGTGCAGAATAGAACCAAGGTTGTATGAAAGCAAATGTCCGGATAACGGTTGAGCACAAAAACGCCCTTCCCTATACGGGAAAGGCGTTTCTTTTCATTTTGCAATGAATGTGTATAAAAGTATATCAGGCATCCCTGTTACCAGTTCAGACCGTTATCCTTGGCGATCGGCTCTTCCTTAACCAAGGTGTAGAGGCTGCTCGCCTCATCCTTCTTGGTACTCTCGGCAAGACGTTCCACCTTCACGGTGACCAGCTTTTGACCGAACTGAACCGTAAGCTCATCGCCCACTTTGACAGCGGCGCTTGGCTTCGCTTCACGTCCGTTCACCAGCACACGTCCCTGTTCGGAAACGTCCTTGGCTACGGTGCGGCGTTTGATCAGCCGGGAGACCTTCAGGAATTTATCAAGACGCATTATTTTACGGCTTCTTTAAGTTTGTTGCCTGCTTTAAACGCAGGAACGGTGGACTCAGGAATCACGATTTCATTCCCTGTTTGCGGGTTACGTCCGGTACGACCGGAACGTTTGCGGGTCTCAAAAGTGCCAAAGCCGATCAGTTGTACTTTGTCTCCGCTGGCAAGTGCATCTGTAATTTCTCCCAAAAAGCCGTTCAATACGGACTCAACGTCTTTTTTAGTCAAACCGCTTTTGGTGGAAATGTTGTTAATCAGATCTGTTTTGTTCATTTTTAAAAGCCTCCCAAATTGAAAAAAAAGTATCTGCGAATCCGTGACAACAGATCTGCTGCTGCTGGCTCCGCGCAAGGTTACTACACATGTATTCTGGCTTGGCATCTGAAATCCTGCCTCGGTCTTCGACTTTTTTCACTTTTTGTCGGTCCTGCCCAAGAACAGTCTAAGTCCAGTACCCGAAACGCCTCTGCATTAATCACACGGTTTCTCGTGCAACCGCACCCGAGATGCTTCGACGACACGATACGCATGATGCAACTAATGATATCGGATCAGCGCCCAAAATGCCAGAACCCTTTACAATCCAGCCTTCTTCGCTGCCTGCCAGTATTGCTCCATTTCATCGACATTGCTGTCTGATGGAGTTCTTCCCTGTTCACGCAGACGCTCCTCAATATACTGGAAACGCTGAATGAATTTCCTATTGGTGGCGGCAAGCGCCTCCTCTGGATCGGTATCAATAAATCTCGCTACATTGGCAGCTGCAAACAGTAAATCGCCCAGTTCCAGCTTCCGTTCTTCCGCAGACTGGTTATGCTGCACTGCTTCTTTTAGCTCTGCCAGCTCTTCCTCAATCTTGGCAAAGACACCTTCCACGTCATCCCAATCGAAGCCAACTTTAGCCGCTTTTTTCTGTAATTTGTACCCTTTCATCAAGGCAGGCAAGTCGCGGGGAATACCGTCTAGCACAGAAGTCTGCTGTAGATCCTGTCCCTTGCGCTTTTTCTCCTCTGCCTTCATCTGTTCCCAGTTTTGCAACGCTTCATTCGCATTCTCTGCCTGTTGTTCACCGAATACGTGCGGATGACGGAAAATTAGCTTGTCGTTCAACCCTTCGATAATGTCGTACACGTTAAATGTGCCAACCTCTTCTTCCATCTGGGAGTGCAGCAAAATCTGCAACAGGAGGTCGCCCAGCTCTTCCTTCATGTGATCAGGGTCATCTTCATCAATCGTTTCAATGACTTCATAGGTTTCCTCAATCAGGTTTTTACGAATCGACTGGTGGGTCTGCTCCTGATCCCATGGACAGCCACCTGGACTGCGAAGGATATTCACGATTTCATGCAGTCGTGCGAAGGAGCGCCGACGAAGCGCGTCATCCGTATTCTTGGGCACATATATCAATGAGAGATTACCGTACCCTTCAATCCGATCCAGATCATGCAGCGGCACCTTGTGTATGATCTCCTGTCCCTGTACACCCAAGGCATGTCCGACAAATACCGGATAATCGTCAGGGTAAACGTCCATCAGGCACAGTTTTACGTCGGAAGCGGTAAACACATCATATACTTGTCCAATCAAGGTATGAAGCTGTGGCTGCACCAGTTCCGTATTCAGACTGCTGGCATCGAGAAGCTGAAAACCTTCAATCGGATCGAATCCAAGACGAATAAACGCTTCATCCAGAAAGCTTTCCCCACCCATAACGCGCAGCGAAATGCCCATTTCTGGGCAGCGCTCCTTCAACAGGCGTACGCTCGCTTCAGCGACCATGGGATGCCCTGGCACGGCATAAACGATCTCGGTACCCGGCTCGCCCTTACGTGCGGCCTCAATCAGTCGATCTGCAATTTCGTCGTACACTTCCGGAAAAGAATCCTTCGCCTCATAGATGGCATCGAAGGATGTCATCTCCAACCCTTCCTGCTTGAGATCATTCAATACGGGATGATCCAGTGTGCGTACATACAGCGTCGCTGCATGTTTCATTTTTTTGATGATTCCTACCGTTAGCTGATCTGCATCTCCAGATCCAAGACCGACTACTGTCAAAGCTGCACTCATCTTTATAAGCCTCCATCCGAACTATCCCGTTCCGACTCCCCATCCTTGGTCAACCAATCTTGGATGGGTCATACATAGTACAGAACAGGGCTCTATAATTAAACGTATTATACCAGAATTAGACGTTATCCTATAATTGCATTTGCATATGACACGGTGTGACTCATTCAATCACTTTTGCTCCGCTTTAATGTGGGAGCCGGGTTGAATGGCTGACGTAGCGCTAAGTGTAGCAGCGCAACACGAGGGTTAGCGGAGCACACGCAGTCTGCGCAGCAGCTTCGCCAGCAGCGGCCCCAGCTTAGGCACGGCCGCCAGCTCTGCGGCGCTCAGCAGCCTCGTCCGGGCCGCGGCCAGCAAGAACACGGCCGAGCCTGCGGCTATGCCTAGCAGGCTCACGCCCATCGCGGCCAGCCTACGATCGGCCGAGATACCGATGCCGCCGAGCACTGCTTCGGCGGCCCAGGCCGTGCCTGCCGCCGCCAGGCTCATGGCTGCGATCACCAGCGCCGGCTTCGCCAGAACGGCGCCCGGGGCCGGGCGCATGGCGACAAGTCGCGCCAGCAGCGCCACATTCAGGCCAGCCGCCAGCATGTAGGCGACTGCGCCTGCCAGGGCCGCGCCGCTGATGCCCAGCGCCGGCACAAGCATGACGTTCAGCAGCGCCTTGACGCCTGCGGCGGCCAGCATGCTGAACGCGGGTGCGCGCACGGCGCCGAGGCCTTGCAGCAGCGCCGCCGCGATAATGCTGACGGTGCTGCCCGCAGCCGTCAGCGCCATGTACCGCAGAGCTTCGGTGCCTGCGGCATCGCCGTACAGCATGCGGTTAATCGGCTCTGCCAGCACCGCTAAACCTGCGGATGCCGCCAGGCCGATCAACCAGAACCAGCGCAGCGCAAGGCCTGCTTGCTGCCTCACGGCTTCTGGCCCGCCTTTCAGCCGGGCTTCGGCCATCGCCGGAATAAAGAGCACAGACAGCGACGTGGCAAGCATTGTCACCAACTGAACCAGCGGCAAGCCCCGGTTGTAAATCCCGAAGGACACCATGGATTGGAGCTCATCCAACCCTTCTCTTCTTAGCAGTCGGGGTACCGTAAAGGTATCCACCAAATTCATCAATGGCACAGCCAGTGATCCGAGACAAACCGGAATGGCATAGATCAGTAGCGTCCGCATCCACTCACCGTTGGATCGCCGCTCCTCAGACAGAAGGCTGCTCCCCCCGCTTCGGTGTTCTTTGGTTTTCTCCATTTGCCCAGCTGTCTCAGTACTTTTCATAACAGCGAGCCTTTCCCCATTTTTCCGTCGATGATGGTACACATATCCAAGCATCGTAACTAACCCGGCAAACCCTCCTGCCACTGAACCAATCATGGCTCCAGCTGCAATGGTCTCCAATGAAGCGTCCTGTCCCATGAGCCACAACAACAGAACAATCATCACCGTGACCCGAACAGTTTGCTCTACCACCTGGGATACCGCCGTAGGCACCATTTGCTGCAACCCCTGAAAATATCCGCGCAAGCCTGTCATCACCGGTACAAACAACAATGCCATTGAAGCTGCCCGAATGGATGGTACGACACTTCCGTTTCCAATCAGATCTCCAATAAGCGGTGCACCTATGTACATCAACAAGGCCAGCGCTAGTCCAATTCCACCGAGCAGCATCGAGGACAAGCGTATAACCCGTCTGCCCTCCTCCGGTCGACCAAGAGCATTCTGCTCGGCTACGAATTTGGATACAGCCACAGGCAGCCCTGCAGCAGCAAGGGTAATGGTGAGCATATAGAACGGGTACACCGTATTGTAGATGCCAAAAACACCGTCTCCCCCCAGATTCTGTAGCGGAATCTTCTGAAAAGCACCAATGATTTTGGATATAATGGCGGCAAGCCCAAGCACAAATGCACCCTGAAGCAATCTTGAGCCTGTAGACAACTGTTTCATATGTCCCTCCTGCGTATGTCCGTGCATTCATTCCTTCAAAGTATACCTAGCTATTATACCTGTCCCAAGGCGCACAGACTAACCCTTCAAGACACCATGCACTTCAGGACATCATCCACACTATCTACAGCTTCCCTAAAATGCAAAAACTCCTGGTTGCCCTCTGGGCACCAGGAGTTGATCTGCTATTTATTGCTCCATCTGTTTGCCAAGGAACCCGGCAGCTGTCTCGGACATTTTAATTTCCATCTGAGACATCTTCACCGATTCATCCTTGTTGAAAAGGATAACCGTTCCGATGGGGTCACCACCTGAAATGATCGGGGCAATAACAAAAGACGATAACGTCTCGTCATGATCTTTGCTAAGCTCATAAGAACCATTGTTGGTCTCCAAAATCGTCTTCCGGTTTTCCATACAACTCTCCAGCAAAGGACCTACCTGCTTGTCCAGATACTCTTTCTTGGAGCCACCTGCCACGGTAATAATCGTATCACGATCAGAGATCATCGTTACATGGCCTGTACTTTCATACAGCGATTCTGCATATTCTTTGGCAAAATCACCAAGTTCGCCAATCGGCGAGTATTTTTTAAGAATAACCTCTCCATCGCGGTCCACAAAAATCTCAAGTGGATCGCCTTCACGGATACGTAACGTACGGCGGATTTCTTTCGGAATGACCACTCGACCGAGGTCATCTATACGGCGGACAATACCAGTAGCTTTCATTTCACATGTTGCCCCACTTTCTCGAGAAGATTTTTCAACTACTGTTCCTTAATGGGTAGAGGAAAGTCCCAGAACGTTTAGTGTGATATCTTGACCATAGTATTCATCTGTTCCCATTTCCTTATACATACTTTGGAGAATATAGTTGTGTAAACTTCCACAGAAGGAGACCATGTACCCACTTTGCTTCATAGATACAAGGAAAAGCAAGAGGGAGGCCTTAAGTCCCCCCCTTGCTTTTCTGTATGGTTGTCCATATTAGAAGCGTTCAGTGTATCACCCAGACAAACGTATGTGCTGAATGTATGCACTCGCTATCTTACTTACCGCTTGTATCTGTACCTTCACCTGTTGTTGTATCTTTGTCGGTTCCAGTTGTTCCTTGATCCGTTTTGGTATCCGTACCCGCATCGGTTTTTTCACCCTCAGTACCCTTTTCCGTTCCTGTACCGGTTGTGCCTTCAGTTGTGCCTTCTTCAGCTTTGTCTGTTTTCGGCAGTTTTACTTCTTTTACGATTTTGTCCAGTTCACTGGTCATGAATGTGTCGATCTCAGCAGCGGCCAATTGACTTTTCAGTGTTTCTTTTTGTTCAGCAGTCAATTTCGTGTAGTCCGCTTCTGTACGTTTTTCTACTTTCATGATGTGATAACCATATTCAGTCTCTACTGGATCACTGATTTTGTTCAATGGCAGTGTTTTAGCAGCTTCTTTGAACGCATCTACCCAGCTGGCTACAGGTGTATCTTCATACAAGCCGCCTTTTTCTGCAGAACCTGTGTCTTCGGAGTATTTCTTCGCGATTTCAGCAAAGTCTGCTCCGCCGTCCAATTTCGCTTTCACTTCTTTCGCAAGTTTCAGAGCATCTTCCTTTTTACGCTCTTTTTGCGTTTTTGGATCAGTGAAATTGATCAGTACATGACGAACAGACGCCGTTGTGAACTGATCTTTATTTTTCTCAAATTCAGCTTTAATCGCATCTTCAGTAACGCCCGTTTCTTTATCCTTAATTACCGTCATGATGCGAGTCATGTAATCCTTAATGTTCTGGTCTGTCAGATTCTGAGCTTTCAGCATCTCAGTCCATTGGTCAGCTTGAACAGAAGCTTTCATTTTGTCGAATTGCTCTGTCGCTGTTTTGGCACCCTCGGTTTTGGCTGCATCACTTGCTTTTCCACTCAAATATTCATAAGCAACTTCCTGTTTTACCAGGTACTCCTTGAAATCATCCATATCCATCATTTGTGCATATTCCGGATAGAGGAATTTCATGACCCGTTGCTCCATGTCGAATTCATTGGCTGTAATTGTACCGCCATCATACGTAGCGACTACAGCACTTGTATCCTTCGGTTCTGTTTTCGCTTCTTCCTTCTTGCCACAAGCAGCAAGCAGTGATAAGGACAGTACTGCTACCATACTCACAGACAGTACTTTCCCTACTTTTTTATACTTTGCTAACATCCTTTAGTTCCCCCTTTGATTTAAAAGCACTTTTCATGGACTCCAGAAATTTCTCTACCAGCTCCATCAGTTGCTTGTCCCCAAGCCCTTTGCCCTTGACATGAATAAGCATATGGGGTCCTTGTTCAAATTGTACACGTCTTTCGAACTGATTTCCAATGTGTGCGATTTTTGAGAGCTCAAATGCATGTTCTCGGCCTTCGTAGAACTTCACTGTAAGATCATCTCCGCGTTGGGAGATTGATTCAATACCGTAGATCTTGCCATAGACTTTCATTCTGGCCACCGCCAGCAGATTGATCACGGCTTCCGGCAGATCTCCGAATCGGTCAACCAATTCGTCTTCCAGTTCCATTGCATCGTCGAAGGAGGCAATAACCGCCACTTTTTTATAAATTTCAATCTTCTGAATACTGTCATAAATATAATCAGACGGCAAGTACGCATCGATACTGAGATCCAGTGTTGTGTTCCACTGATCGGATGGCACCGGCTCTTCGCCGAGCATCGTAACTTTGCGTTTGTTAATTTCCTCTGCCAGCATCTGAGAATATAGATCGAATCCGACAGACGCAATAAAGCCGTGCTGTTCAGCTCCGAGCAGATTACCCGCGCCGCGGATCGACAAATCACGCATCGCAATCTTGAATCCCGAACCCAGTTCGGTGAATTCCTTAATCGATTGCAGACGTTTCTCAGCAACTTCGGTCAGGACTTTGTCCCGTTGGTACGTGAAATAGGCATACGCGATCCGGTTGGAACGTCCCACCCGTCCACGAAGCTG
Source organism: Paenibacillus sp. O199 (assembly GCF_001636635.1). Lineage (NCBI taxonomy): Bacteria > Bacillati > Bacillota > Bacilli > Caryophanales > Paenibacillaceae > Paenibacillus > Paenibacillus sp. O199. Next base: position 26,338 of record NZ_LGRP01000031.1, on the reverse strand, counting down.
GTACAGCTGGGAGAGCCCCATTTTGTCCGCGTCATGCACGATCAGAGTATTTACGTTAGGAATATCTACCCCGGTCTCGATGATGCTAGTGCTGACGAGTACGTCGTACTCACCATCCAGGAAGTCCAGAATGGTCTTCTCCAGCTCCGTTTCCGACATCTGGCCATGTCCCACACCAACCTTAGCCTCAGGCACCAATTCGGAAATTTCCGCAGCCATCTCCTGAATTCCCTGCACACGGTTATACAAGTAGTAGACCTGACCGCCACGAGCCAATTCACGTTCAATCGCTTCACGAACAAGTGCCTGACTGTGTTCAACGACATACGTCTGTACCGGAAAACGGTTTTCTGGCGGAGTCTCAATAACCGACAGATCCCTAACGCCCAGCATGGACATGTGAAGGGTACGCGGAATCGGCGTTGCTGTCAGTGTCAGCACGTCCACGTTTGTCTTCAGCTTTTTCAGTTTTTCCTTGTGCGTTACACCGAAGCGCTGCTCTTCATCTACAATTAACAGCCCAAGATCCTTGAAGACTAGATCCTGTGACAATAACCGGTGGGTACCGATGACGATATCGACGGTGCCTGCCTTAATACCTTTGGCCGTCTCGTTCTGTTCTTTACGTGAACGGAATCGGCTAAGTACATGAATGTTGAATGGATAACCCGAGAAACGCTCACGGAACGTTTCATAATGCTGCTGCGCCAAAATGGTTGTAGGGACTAATACAGCAACCTGTTTCCCCTCAATGGCAGCTTTAAATGCAGCACGGATAGCGACCTCGGTTTTGCCGTAACCGACATCCCCACACAATAAACGGTCCATCGGACGATTTTGTTCCATATCCTTCTTAATTTCTTCGATGGCACGCACCTGATCACGTGTCTCATCATAAGGGAACATATCCTCGAACTCCTGCTGTTCCGCAGAGTCTTTGTCGAAGCCAAAACCTTTTGACGTCTGACGTTCCGCATAAAGCTTGATTAGATCATCAGCAATATCCTGTACAGATGTGCGGACTTTATTTTTAACCCGTGTCCACTCATTGCCGCCCAGCTTATATATTTTCGGCTCTTTCTCTTCCGAACCGACATATTTCTGAATTAGATCAATCTGCTCAATCGGTACAGACAGTTTGTCTCCACCTGCATAGAGAATATGCATGTAGTCCTTGTGAATACCGCCAACCTCAAGTGTGCCGATCCCGAGATACTTACCAATCCCGTGATTCTGGTGAACGACATAATCGCCCACTTTCAGCTCACTATAGGATTTAATTCGTTCAGCATTGTCCACATTGCGAATCGGTTTGCGTACTTTGCGCTGCTTCTGTGAGAACATCTCGCCTTCGGTGACGACAGCCAGATGAATAGAGGGCATTTCAAAACCCGTTTGCAAGTTGCCAATAAGCATCTCCGGCTCAGGGATATCATAGTCCATGAGTACCCGACGCATGCGATCTAGTCTTTCCTCACCGTTAGCCAGCATGAGCACCTGAACTCCGGCTTTCTGCCAGCGCTCCATCTCTGCTTTGAGTACGTTCATCTGACCATGGAAGTCCTGCATTCCACGGCTGATAAAGTTGAGGATATTCTGCGGCTGGGTATGAGGAACCTGACGCAAAAAGATGGACATAAACAGCGTCTGGAATGGACGTTCATATATCAGATCATCCCCATCGGCCGACAGATGCAGGTCTGGAAGGGTCTTCCCGTTTTGCATCAAATGCAGATTCCACTCCGACTCATCTCGGTCAAGCTGTTTCGACGTCTCCGCGAGCCTTGCTGGCTCGTCGAGTACAAGCAACGTATCTTCTGGCATGTAGTCGTAGATCGTCTTGTTTTCCGGATAGAGCGGTGAAATATATTTGTACATTTCGGAGAAATACACATGCTCCCGCAGAAGTTCGATCTCGCGATGAATTTCTTCTCGCAGACGCAGCTTCGCCTGCCGGTCCGTCATTTTCTCCAACTGTTGGTCAAGCAAAATAACGGCCGCATCCGCAGCCTTCTCCATACGTTCACGATCTGCAATTAACTCTTTGCACGGCAGAACCGTTACTTCGTCAATTCGTTCAATGGAACGCTGATCTGCAGGATCAAATGTACGAATGGAATCGATCTCATCGTCGAATAATTCCACACGATACGCAATGGACGATGTGACTGGATAGAAATCAATAATTCCTCCACGCACGCTCATCTCACCGCGTGATTCTACACGCTCTACACGTTCATATCCGAGCTTCACCATCTCCAGCAGGAATGCATCGAGCTCCAGCGTATTGCCTTGTTTAATTGTAATCTGAGCATTAGCCATCACTTCTGGAAGTGGAACATAGCGCCGTACCCCGGAAAACGGGATAACAACAACGCCCCTAAATCCCTGGGCGCAACGGACCAACACGTCAATACGCTGACCCAATGTTTCCGGACTGGAAACAGCAGCTTCAGCGGCAACAAGTTCGTTGGCAGGATAGAGCAACACCTGATCAGGTGAAAGCGCTTCCTGTAAATCTTCTGCGATTTTTTGAGCGGAAAACATATTGTGTGTCACAACGAGCAGGGGTCTGTTCATTTCCTGATGTAGAGCAGCCAGCATAATCTGACGCGCCGAACCGGATAAGCCCGAAACCAATTGCTCTTTCATGCCGGATGTAATCCCGGCCGTAATGGACCCGAAGTCCGGATCTTTGGAAAAAGCCTGTATAAGTGCTTGTAACAAAAGGGGCACCTCTCTTATAACTTACTTGAGTATCTCACGCACGCACGCGCGCAGGTTCACCACATTAAAAATTGGATACAAATTCCTTTTTGTCCTGTTTCATCATAAAGGATTAATCGCTACTTTGCCACATCCGTTTGATGTGGCTGGGGGCTAATTTGGATATAGTCTGGTTTCATCCCAACTGAAAAGAAGCCTCAGCAGGCTGCCAAGGCTATAAAGGTGGAGCGGTATTCCGCAGCCGCCATCATCTGTCATAAGTTCTTGCTGCGGGCGAGTTAATTATTGAAGCGGACTCGCAAGCAGGCTCAGCTCAGGATTGAACTCCAGAGCTTCTTTGCAATAATCACATGTAATCCGAACGGTTATATCGCCACCGGAATTATACGCTATTATATCCCTCCGCTCGTCGGGGGTCAAGAAATGAAAGCCCAATTGCGCTTCCGTTATCCGGGCAGAATCGATTCGTCCAATAAAAGTACGGCAATGCCTACACACATAATTCACTGACATGTTTATGCCTCCTGAACATGGTTTATACGTCCAGTATGCCCATTAAGACCGAATCGAACCCGAATCTTGATCATTTTTCCAGTGTCACTTGCAGCGGTTCATCCGTTGAACTTGGCCATCGTCTGCTCAAACGTATGATCCAGACTATATTCCAATGCATCACAGGTCTGTTCGATCGTTTGATCGAGCGCTTCCTTTTCGTTCTTCATAAACTTCGACAGTACGTAGTCTACAATGGCATGTCCCGGTTCTGGTCGGGATATTCCCATCCGTACCCGGTTAAACTGCTGTGTACCGGTATGCTGGATAATGGATTTGATTCCATTGTGACCACCTGCACTGCCCTGGTAACGCAATCTGACTTTGCCTGTTTCTGTGTCCATGTCGTCGTAAACGACAATCAGGTCTTCCAGACTAACTTTATAAAAGTCCATATAAGCCCTTACCGACTCACCGGACAGGTTCATAAACGTCATTGGTTTAATCAGCACCGTTTTGACGCCACCAATTACACCTTCTCCAATCAGCGCCTTGCATTTGCTCTGCGTTATGGAGATATTATGGCGCTCTGCAAGTCGATCAAGTGCCATAAAGCCAATATTATGACGGGTTTTAGCGTAGTTCGGGCCTGGATTTCCGAGGCCGACAATCCACTTCATCTTGTTCCCTCCTTCGGATCAGCCTAAGGTGAAGCATAGACTTCGAATGTTATATTTCATATAATATCAACAAAGTGAGATTCGAATTGGTTATATAATTTGAACGATAATTACACCTAATCACTCCGATAGCAGTACCATCTTTCGATCGCTCTTATCCCCAGATTTTATTTATTCTCTTGATCCAAGGGAAAAATCCGGTGATAGCCTATGCTTCCGAAGTAGCATTCTTGCAGAAAGCTTTCAGGCGCACGCTCCGCTTCTTCAGACTGGTTCTGCACTCTCCGTTTTGGTGTAAACGTCAGTTCAACTTATATTATTTTTACAGCTTTTATTCATCAACCCAGGAAGGTGAGCGGGTTTTGCGCGAAGACAACGGACAACTGACTCAACATAGCGATTTTATCTATCATCTGGAATATCATATACCTGTACAGGTATATGACCGCGACACCCATATTGAGATCGGACTAATCACACGTTTCGATAATCAATTTGTCGAAATTGCCGACACTCTTTTTCATCGGCGCCGGTTCCGTTTTACCTCCCGCCCCGGATACTAGAAATCCGGCAGGCAACTGCTTCACTTCCAATATAACGGAACGCCGACAGGGGTTACATTTTCCATTGATCCGGAAAACGTAACCCCTCTACTACTTTATGCAGACATCCTTATTCAATTTCAAACAGCTTGCTGATTGACAATTCCTCATGAACCCGGATAATGGCTTCTCCGAGCAAAGGTGCTACAGACAACACTTTAAGTTTGCTTGTCGGGTTAGCATGCGTAATCGGAATGGTATCCGTTACGATAACTTCCTTCAGTGGTGCATTCTCCAAGCGTTCCATCGCAGGTCCGGACAATACTGGGTGAGTACAGCAAGCGTATACTTCCTTCACGCCGCCTTCCATCAGAGCATTCGCTCCCAATACAATCGTTCCCGCCGTATCAATGATGTCATCGATCAGAATTGCTGTTTTACCTTCGATGTTACCGATAATGTTCATCACTTCGCTGACGTTCGGCTCTGGACGACGTTTGTCGATAATTGCGAGAGGTGCATTCAGGAAGTCCGCCAGTTTCCGAGCGCGTACTACGCCGCCGTGGTCAGGCGATACAACAACCGGATTTTCGATCTGTTTCGAGCGGAAATATTGAGCCAAAATCGGCACGCCGAGCAGATGATCAACCGGAATATCGAAGAATCCTTGAATCTGCATTGCATGCAAGTCCATCGCGATTACACGGGTTGCACCCGCTTTTTCGATCAGATTGGCAACCAGTTTGGCTGTAATCGGGTCACGCGAACGGGCCTTACGGTCCTGTCTAGCATAGCCATAGTACGGAATAACGACGTTAATCGTCTTGGCAGATGCCCGTTTAAGTGCATCAATCATAACGAGCATTTCCATCAGGTTGTCATTAACCGGCAAGCAAGTAGACTGCACGATATAAACGTGACAGCCCCGAACACTCTCAGAGAGTTTCACTTGGATCTCACCATCACTAAAGCTAGTTGTGTGAGATTCACCCATAGGAATTCCGATATAATCAGCAATTTGATGGGCAAGCTTGGGGTTAGAATTGCAAGTAAATATTTTTAATTTCGAATCAAAATAAGTCATAAAATAAAAACCCTCCGTGCTGGTTCATTGGAATCTATAAGCGTCTGCGACATGTCGGCACCCCCCGATGTTCGGGAGGCAATTCTTAATATCAATACCCCTTATTCGGGTTTGGCATTTTGTTTCTTGGCTTTGGCACGACCACGGATTTTCTCCGCATATCCAGGTTTGTTCTCCTGGCGTGGGCGGGCAATCGCGAGATCATTGTCGGGAACTGAATGGGTAACGGTAGAGCCCGCAACAACATATGCGCCTTTTCCTACCGTGACAGGTGCAATCAGATTGACATTGCTGCCTACGAACGCATCGTCTTCAATCGTCGTTACAGCTTTATTATATCCATCATAATTCACCGTTATTGCCCCGCATCCAACATTTACGTTTTTCCCTACTTTAGCATCCCCAATATAACTGAGATGAGATACTTTGGAGCCTTCATCAATTGTAGCATTTTTCACTTCAACAAAGTCACCAATTTTTACTTTACGGCCCAGTTTGGTACCTGGACGCAAATAAGCAAATGGACCTACAGTTGCTTCTGATCCAACCTCGGCTTGTGACAGTACAGAATGCTTAATTGTAACCCCATCCTGAATGATACTGTCTTCCACATCTGCCTGAGGACCAATATGGCATGCTTCACCAATGGTAGTTGTACCTTTGAGTATGGTACCCGGATACAATACTGTATCTGATCCAATGGTAACATCCGCCCCGATATATGTCGATGCCGGATCGATGATTGTAACACCGTTCAACATATGTTTTACCGCCAAACGTTCACGCATGAACGCTTCTGCTTGTGAAAGAGCAAGTCGATCATTAACTCCGATGGATTCCGCAATGTCATCTGACATGTAGGCTTCCACCACTTCTCCATCATTACGGAAAATGCCAACCACGTCAGTGAGATAGTACTCTCCCTGAGCATTCTGGTTCGTCACTTTCTCCAGCGCAGCGAACAACTTAGCATTATCGAAGCAGTACGTACCTGTGTTGATCTCGTTCACAGCATCTTCCTGCTCCGTGCAATCCTTCTGTTCCACAATGCGCTGTACAGAACCATCTTCTCCGCGAATAACGCGGCCGTACCCTTTGGGATTGTCCAGTTCAGCTGTGAGTACCGTTGCTGCTGCTCCGCGGCTCTCATGGAGTTTCATCAGTCCTTCCAGCGTCTCGCTGGTCACAAGTGGTGTATCTCCACAGACAACGATGGTTGACCCTGCTTCACTGCCGAGCAGAGATTTAACCTGCTTCACCGCATGTCCTGTTCCCAATTGTTCAGCCTGAAGCACGTACTCTGCTCTGGAACCCAAAAATGACTGCACCGCTTCGGCACCGTGACCGACCACAACGACACTGCGTTCAACGCCTGCGCGAAGAGCTGCATCCAGCACGTGACCCACCATCGGTTTACCGCATACGGGATGCAGTACCTTGTACAATTTCGATTTCATCCGTTTGCCTTGCCCTGCTGCAAGAACGATTGCCATTCTTTTCAAAATTTACGACCTCCTGTTCTGAAAAACCCATCGTCTGACCTTACCTGTATATATCCGATGAGTAACGTTCAGCCGGCCCTGCGCCGGTCTTGTTCATCGCCTGCTGTCTCTGTAATCACGCGTAACAACGCGGACACCAACAAATCGTGACCTATATGTATACGCCGTGTACTTGCGAGCTTAACCGATTCCCATGATTCCTAGATGCCGCCCTGTTACCAAGCGCACGCTGCGCTTTTTGTTCTTTCAACATTTTGCAACATTTAAGCTGCGAAAATGCTCTTCTGTGAATAAACTCAATACTGAATATATCTTATTCCGGTCAAAAAGAAAAGAGAGCCATAAGACATGGCTCTCTTTTCCTTCGAACCCCAATAATGTTCTCAGGCACCTTCTTCAATGACTTCTTCCTCAGTTGCTGCGCGATCATACTCAGTCAAAACAGCTGCTTGAATCTTCTCGCGAGTACCGGAAGAGATCGGGTGGGCGATATCACGGAATTCTCCGTCAGGAGTCCGCTTGCTCGGCATAGCAACAAACATTCCGTTATTGCCATCGATGACGCGAATGTCATGAACGACGAATTCGTTATCGATGGTAATGGATGCGATAGCCTTCATTCTCCCCTCAGAGTTAACACGGCGGAGTCTGACATCCGTAATTTGCATGTGTGTGTTCACCACCTTTTTCCATCAGAACTTGGTGTATAATTCCACACAGCACATACGAACTCCTTCTTTTTATAACCACAAAAATGTCCTAATTTCAGGAATTTTTTTATTTAATACACAATTCGACAATGTTAGTGCCAGGTCGATGGAAAAGAACCTTTCCCGACATGTAATTCGTCATGATTCTACAGGTCAAAATAGTTGCCAGGCTTGACGGAAATGTGTCTGCTCTTTGCATCAACCGCCGTCAGCTTCGCCAGAGATATATAATCCGTCAGCAATCGTTCCTCCGAATCAACCGATCCAGATTCTACTAATACGCCTACCCCGGCTACCGTGGCATTAAACTCGGCCAATAGGTCGATCATCCCTTGGACGGTTCCCCCAGCTTTCATAAAATCATCTACAATGAGCACTCTGGAGTGCTCACGCATTGCCCTGCGAGATAGGGACATGGTATGTAGGCTTTTATGGGACCCGGATACATAATTGATACTTACGGCCGATCCTTCCGTAGCCTGATGGTCCCTGCGCACGAGCACTACAGGCAGGTTGAGCTGGGCTCCGGTCGCATAAGCAAGTGGAATCCCTTTGGTTTCGACCGTCATCACCACATCAATATTCATATTGCCAAAGGCCGTTGCAAAAATCTTGCCGGCTTCATTCATCAATGCGGGCTGTCCAAGCAGGTCGGACATGTACAGATATTCACCAGGGAGTATCCGATCCGGCTGCGCGAGCTGGGTAGAAAGTCGTTCTGCAAAAGCCAGTGCCAGTTCTCTGGACACCTTTGGAATCCACTTTACTCCCCCGGCTGCTCCAGCCAGTGTATGCAGTTCTCCCGAACCACCTTCTTCGAACACTTCCTTGATAATCGCCAAATCTTCACTGATCGACGACTTCGCAGCTCCATAGCGTTCGGCAAATGTAGTCAACGGAATAACCGTATGCGGTCTAGCCAATAAGTACTGCGTCATTTCAACCAGCCTTGCGCTTCGTTTTAATTTCTTCACAGAGATCCATCCTCACGATCACGGAAAACATCCAAATCCGAATAATTATTTAAAAATATACCACCTTTATACGTGTTTGTACATTATAAAAGCGAATTTTAAGTTAGCATACGTACGGCATATACTTCTTTACAGAAGCCTCGTAGTCCATTGTATATCCGAGCAACCTTGGACTCCTTAGAGACCAGTCCAAACACAGTTGGACCGCTGCCTGACATTAATACTCCGTCTGCTCCAAGCCGAATCATGGCATCCTTCAGATGCTGAACTTCCGGATACAGCTTCAACGTTACGTCCTCAAGCACATTCCCCATCTGCCCGCACACTTCGGCAAAGGATTGGTTGCGAATGGCCTGCTCCATTTTGGCAGCACTCGGATGACGAACAATCTTGTCGCTACGGAAACGCCCATAGACATCGGCTGTAGACACATTAATCGGCGGCTTGGCCAAGATCACCCAACATTGCGGGGGATTCGGCATCGGTGTCAGCTTCTCCCCACGGCCTGTGGCGAGTGCTGTTCCGCCTGTAATGCAGAAAGGCACATCCGAGCCCAGTTCTGCTCCAAGTTCCTGCAGCTCTTGATCCGGAATGTTGAGACGCCAGAGGCGATTCAATCCACGCAGCGTTGCTGCTGCATCACTGCTGCCACCAGCAAGTCCGGCGGCCACCGGTATTTTTTTGTCCAGATGAATATGAACTCCGGTTTTCACGTCGTAACGCTCTTTGATAAGCCTGGCTGCCTGAAAAGCCAAGTTCTTCTCATCCAGGGGGATATATCCCGCCTGACTGGAGATAAAGATCGTGTCACGAGGTAGCTCAGACATTTCCAGTCGATCGGCAAGATCCACCATCGTCATGATCATCTCAACTTCGTGAAATCCATCTCTTCTTTTATGTAAAACGTCTAGCATCAAATTGATTTTAGCAGGCGCTTTTTCGTAAATTTTCAAGGCGTTCACCCGTCCTCACCTTTTCCCTAAGACAACTTAACATATTATATCAAAATGGGGCTGTCAAGTCATTTCTATTCCGCATCCATGGGGAAAAAGCGAGGTCATTCCTGCCGGATTGCCCCGCTCTCCAAACCGATTGAACCGGATTACGATTTGCGTGCCGCTTCTTCCGCAAGTTGAATGGCCCGTTTCACCATATTGCCCGCATCCTTCGCTTTGATCCCGCCCCAACCTTCCTGCTGGACGGTATCATAGAATCCTAGGTCTTTTGCCAGTTCATTCTTGAGTTCATCCGACATTACACTTCTTCTTCTCCGGCTCATGGGTCATCCTCCTCGAAATAGTTCATTCATGATAAGTCCATTTGTATCCGGGACTATTTGCCCCCAGGCCAAGAAAAATGCCTTGAACCTGTCCAAATAGTATGCCGCTTCTTCCCCAGACTCATTCCTGATCAACTATGCCTCTCCGATGAATCGAGCGGGATTATTGCAAAAATAAAAAAAGCGACCTGCCCAAGGGGGCAGAATCGCCGTAAATCGATACTTACGTCTCCATGTAGGAGCTATGCGTCTGGCTGCCTGGATCAAATACCATGACTTCCACCGATTCCGTAAGTATATCAGCATAACTGTAGGATACTCGCTTGAAAGTTTCTTGCTCCTCATCAAGCTTAACAATAAAAACAGAAGGGTACGTTTCTTCCAATACACCCGTACGCTCAATGGTCTTACGGCGGCCACCATTAGCCCGCAGCATAATTTTCTGACCGATATGTGCATCGAGATTGCGTTTGATATCCAATAGCGTATTTTTAGCCATTGTCGACGACCACCTCTTTTCTTGTCCATTATACCGGATTTTACAGTCATTGTCAAATCAAAACTAATTATTATATCAGTATCAAAAAGTTGTTGTCAATGAATTTTTTTGCAAACAAAAAAAGCCCCTAAATGGGACTTTCTTCTGCCATCATTAGACGGCTGATGGATTCACTTTTAACGTGGATAGATCGTTCAATCCGGGCAGACCTACCCGATAACTTCCCCGTGTCTCTACGCCACCCACACCCTGGCTACCACTAATCGTGTTATGCAAAATATCATTCATGTTCACCGTTTCCCGCACCGACGTGAAGGCTGCCTTAGCTGCCACATAGACCGGGTCCAGGGCATGGATGAGAATTCGTCCTGGTGAACTGGCAAAGTTCGCTCCAGCCCGCAGCAAGGCCTCAAAGTGGGACTGACACGCGCCAGCTACAATCGTGAGCGCATCGAGATGACGTTCATATTGCCTAGCCACCTGAATAGCGGATACAAAGTTCTGCGAATTCTTGTAGCTTCCCAGACTATATAAGTCATAGGGCTGACGGGTCTTGAGTACCCCGTCATGGCCAGTAATGACAACGATATCCGGACGCACTTTGGGCAGCAGACGATATAAAGTGTCCGCCATGGCAGACTCGTGTACATATTGACCCTCTGCGGGAACACGAAGCTGCTCATAAAGGTTCATGCTTTTTTTTAGATAATTAGGATCGCCATCCAAGTGCAGCACTTTGCCAGGCATCTCGAAATAAGCCGGGTCTTGTTGAACAGACCATTCCTGAACCAAACCTTCACGATTGCGCTCCGCCTGTTCCATTCGATTTTGCTGCAGGCGTGAGAGCGTCTGATGTGCCTTCACATGGGCCTGCCTCGTCTTCGCACTCTGCGGTTCATAAGGAACCTGTATCAAATCGTCCACAGGGGAATCGGCTAACAGCCGGAACTCGGTCCCTTTAATGATGGCACCGTCCGACTGGAGGCCTTCCAACCGGAAAGTCACATCTCCACCGTATGACTTTCGAACGACCAAGTCTCCGATATTCATCAACATAATCACCTCTACCCCATCGTATGGGCAGAAACCCGGATTGGTTCATCCGAATTTTACAGAGCTGATCGTACCCCAGCTTCCCACATTACGGTACTGAGTGTCGCATACTCCTGCAGGCTCAATGTTTCTCCCCGTCTTGAAGGCTGAATACCGGCCTGCTCCAACAACTGATCAGCCTGTTCTCTGTTCTCCTTCGTGAAGAAACGGGCTTTCAGATTATTGGAGATGGTTTTTCTACGCTGCGCAAAGGAAGCCTGTACGACTTCGAAGTAATGTGCCTCGTCGGGAACTTCAACCGGTGGTTGTTCACGCACCTTTAACTTAATTACAGCCGATTCCACATTAGGCTGCGGAATAAAGACCGTGGGCGGAACAATACATACCAATTCCGGCATACTGTAGTACTGAACCGCAATGCTCAAACTGCCATAGTCCTTTGATCCTGGTGCAGCAGCCATGCGTTCAGCCACTTCCTTCTGGATCATGACCACAATGCTGTCTACAGGCAGCTTCTCTTCGAGCAGCTTCATCATGATTGGCGTCGTTACATAATAAGGCAGATTGGCTACAACACTCACTTTATCTACCGTTCCAAAATCGGTATGGAACAACTCAGCTAGATCCAGCTTCAGCACATCCCCGTGATGCACACGAACGTTTGGATAAGGCTGCATCACTTCACCCAGAATCGGGATCAATCGCTGATCAATCTCTACAGCCGTTACAGGACCGGCTACCCGAGCCAGACGTTCTGTGAGTGCGCCGATCCCTGGTCCGATCTCAAGTGCGCCCTTGGACTCGTCCAAATCAGCTGCATTTACAATTTTGTTCAATATATTTTGATCGATCAGAAAGTTCTGACCTAAGCTCTTCTTGAATGAAAATCCGTGTCTTTGAATAATTTCTTTGGTTCGTTTGGGTGTTGCAATTTCTACGGTTTCTTCCATGCCTTTCATACGCTCACAATCCTTCACGTTCAATTTGCGATAATGCTTCGGAGAACTCTTCCCGGGTAATCTGGAATACACTCAACCGCTTGTGGAACTGCTTGCCATTGCAATAACCTATGCCCAGCAGATTGCCCATCTCCATACGACGTGCAGCAGCCTGTGGGTGCACAATCAGTCCCGCCGCAATCAGATCCTCCCAATCGATCAAACTTGGTGCGCCTTCATATGACGTGTGTACACGTGCTAATGCATGACGAATCGCCTCCGGTGAAGCGTTCTCCACTCCGATGTCGCCTTTGCGCGTAGCATCTGCCTCCGGAATGAAAGCATGCTTGCAACCAGGTACTTTATTGGCGATGATTTTACGAATACGTTCACCAGCATGATCCGGGTCTGTCAGTACGATGACACCACGTCTCTCTTGAGCAAGTGCGATCCGCTTTAGAATGCGCTGGTTGATGGCGGACCCACCAGTCTCGATCGTATCTGCCTGAACCGCACGTCGAATGGCTACGGTATCGTCACGGCCTTCTACCACGATCACTTCTTTTATCATGTTCCATTTCTTCCTTTCTAACGCAAAAAGAAGAGGAATATCCCTCTTCTCTGCCAAACGGCGGGGGAGACTGAATTCAGACCCCTCCGCCGCATATTCCGCATGAATCATTCATGCTTATATTTTATAGCATTCCCATTTCAAAGTAAAACGATTTTAGTTCGCTTCCGGCTTCACCGGACCAATCACATATACCGTCTTGCCTTTCTTCCGTCCGAAGTTCAGGGCATGCTTCACACTATCATAATACACATCAATTTTGTTGCCTTTAATGGCACCACCTGTGTCTTCCGCACGACGGAAGCCAAGGCCCTCGATATACACCCACCAGCCAATCGGAATGATTTTGGGATCAACCGCAATGGTACGTCCCTCAGTTACCCGAGTACCTGAAGCTGTTTTTGTGCCGATACCAGGCTCTTCAGAAGAGTATGCCGTCATGGATACATTTTTCAAGACTTTTGAATATTTAAAAGAACTGCCTGAGACGGTAATTACTTTGCTGCCCGAAGCAGCGGTTTTCTTCGAGTTCGTGGTTGTTGCTGTTTTTGTCGTGGAAGTCTGCGCCGATACCGTCTGAATCACTGGCTCTTTCACAACAGGTTTGGCTTTGGTACCAATGGCAATCACTTTATCGACGCGATTCGTTGCGACCGATTTACCCACCATTTTTTTGGAGACCAATTCTCCATCCTGAAACACTTTTTCAATATGCTGTACAAGTGTGCCTTCTTTACCGCTCACAACGACACGATTGTCGCCTTTGTACAAGCTAGGGTCAGCCGTTTTGATCACTTTATAAGCAATCGGATGTTCCACTTCCACCGTACGCTTTGTTACCCGCACTACACGGATTTTCATATCCGCTTCAATAGTGGTTCCAAGCGCCGGATATACTTTGTCTTCACTTGCAATTTGAATACCTGATTTTTTAATCGCATCTTTTACCGATGAATCGGTTGTATACAGAGTCTTGGTGTCCCCGTCTGCCGTAATATTAACTGGAACGGCCCGCTCAATAACGATGCGGTCTCCATCTGTGATCGCCCCATTCAAGGGCATGGATACCTGATCGTGAGGGCTGACTGTGATTGACTGCTCCTCCAGCATTTCCTGAAGCATTCCTGTACGAGTCTCTACCGCTTGAGCTTTGCCATCAATAACCAGTGAAATTTGTTTCCCGGCCTGACCGTAAACGACTAACAAGATCATGATTGTAAGCGCAATTGAGAAAATCGCGATCAATGCCATTTGACGCAAGTTCTCATGCTTCCACCGCAACGCGAAAGACTTACTGGATGATCGTGACTCATGGGTCTCTTCTGGTTGGAATGTGCCCACTTCTCCGTCCTCCTTCATAGCCTCGCCGTCTAAAGTAATGCATGATGTCTTTGACGCGACTATACCAAATTTTCTACAGAACACAGATCGGACCAACATAATCCGGTTCTGCACCATGAATCAATCTTCGCAACATGATGTCATCCTCCTGAATACTTACCGTATGATGACAGTATTTCTTTTATTCAAAAACAAAAAAGCCAAAGAAAGAGTTTAAGAGGAACTCTTTCGTGGCTTCCGAATGATTCTGAATATCGGAAATTCATGCACGAGGTTGCCTCTCTTTTTCCGCTTGCGAGGTTAGCTGTCGGGTTCGGGCGAAAGAGAGCCGCCCTATCTCCGGTCATCCGCTCATGGCGGACGCCCTTGAATTCACCCCGAGACCCAAAGAAGAAATCAAATACGGCTTCGCAGATTCATACGCTGCTTTTGGGTCAGTGCATGTTGCGCATCGGCTGCAAACACCGATGTTTAAGCCCTATTGGTTCCCCCGCTCTCCGTTAACGGAGACTCAGCGAGACTGATTCATGAAAGTAATGTTGTTTCATCGGAAAGTGTCCCTTTGTTCATCCCCCGAACATCTGTCCAATTTTCCGCACAACAATTCACTGAAAAGATGATATCCTGTTTCTATGCATGTTGTAAAGCGTTGTTCAAGTACGTTTTTCTAAATATTTGGTTAAAATATTGTAATATTCTTGATTTATTTGGATCAAAAAGCAAATTAACTCCGCCTAACTCACTTTTTCACCCGTTTTGCTCGATCTTTTAACGAATCCCAAATCGTTCCATGGCATTTTTGGTCGTTATTGCTGCAATTTCCTCTACCGAAATGCCTTTAATTTCCGCTGCTGCTTCTGCAACCAGACGTACATGCGCTGTCTCATTTCGTTTTCCACGATAAGGGTGCGGTGTCAAATAAGGAGCGTCCGTTTCGATGAACAATCGGTCCATAGGAACCTTCTCAAGTACCTCTTTGGGCTGCTTTGCATTTTTGAACGTGATTGGCCCTCCGAAGGAAAGATGAAAGCCTAAATCCAGACACATTTTCGCCGTTTCCCAGCTGCCAGAGAAGGAATGCATGACACCGCCTACTTCTCCAGCTTTCTCTTCACGCAGAATCTTTACAATATCCTCATGCGCATCCCGGTTGTGAATGACAATCGGCATATTCAACTCACGGGCAAGACCAATCTGTTGTCGTAATACGCGATGTTGAACCTCTTTCGGTGAAGTGTCCCAGTAATAGTCTAGACCAATTTCACCGATGGCTACCACTTTTTCATGCTTGCATAAAGATGCAATCCATTCCATATCACCCTCTTGCATTGTGATTGCATCCACTGGGTGCCAGCCTACGGCAGCATATATAAAATCATAGGTTTCAGCCAGCTTCATCGTGGTTGGAATGGTCTCCCGGTTAAAGCCCACATTAATCATGCGACCAACGCCTGCATCCACAGCACGCTGAATCATTTCCTCGCGGTCCTCGTCGAATTGTGGTGCATCCAGGTGTGTATGTGTGTCGAACAACATCATGCTGTATTTCTCCCTTCATGTCGAATAAACGACTATCTCTATTTAATCCATCCTGCAGTCTTAACCAGAACATAACTATTACTAAATTGGATCATGTTTTTTTTATATTTCTTTCATTGTTTGTTGAGCACAACATGTAGAACGAACAAGTTCCTTCATATCTATATGTGCTCATTTTTAGGCAATCGGGTTGTATTCTAATTACTTTGATTACAAAATTATGTCGATCTACATGTACTCTCCATTAAAGCAGATTACTGTATCATGAAAAATAGCTCTTTTCGAAAGCTTTTTTACATCATGATTCTTGAACAGCATTGCGCATCATTTAATGGGAGAAATAGGGGCGTATATGGGACGGTAATTCATGAACAATCGCATCCACCTTATTCTGCGGATAATACAAATGATGTTTTCCGCGATGAAGACCACTGATTGAACGGACAATGTCGGACACCTCTGACAACTCATGTAACTTGTCTTGCCGATCAAGCAGCAAAATCTGCTTGTCCGTGGATTCATCCGGACGAAACACATCATACGGATTATCCGTTGGAAAATCAATTTCTAGATCATACTCGGGATTGAGACCGGCTACAGTGAAGGCTTCCCGAATCTCTTCAATCATGTTTACGTCGATCTGTTCAATCTCTACATACTTATATAATTTGCGATCTATAAATCGTTCGCATAACTCACTTAGAACAGTATCGTCCTCTTTGCGCCACTGCATAAATGCCGTCTGAATCAAAGCTTCGTCCAGTTGTAAATATTCATCCACCGATAGATCTCCAGCGAATAACTGGGGTAGTGGATCAATCATGAAGCGGAATTTGAAACCTTGCTGTATGAGACTTTTTGCCCGCTTAAATATTTGCCGCAATATAATTTCCGAACTTCGGGTAACCGGATGAAAGTAAATTTGCCAGTACATCTGGTACCTGGACATCAAGTAATCCTCCACGGCGTGCATGCCCGACTCCTTGACCACAATTCGTCCGTGATATGGACGCAGCATACGCAAGATACGGTCAAGGTCAATCGTCCCATAGTTTACACCTGTAAAGTAGGCATCCCGAAGCAAGTAATCCATGCGGTCCGCATCGAGCGGACTGGTAACCAAATTAACGACAATAGGTTGCTCATACGTTTTTTGAATAACAGAAGCCACTTTCTCGGGAAAATCAGGAGCATACCGTCTTAAGATCGCCCCTACTTCGGTATCACCTGTAATGATCCGACAAGTCCAATCCTCATGATTCATATCGAAAGCTTCTTCTATAGAGTGAGAGAATGGCCCATGTCCAAGATCATGGAGCAATGCTGCACAAAGGGCTACTGTTTTTTCCTCCTTTGGCCAATCTGAATAGTGACTTCTTTCGAATTGGGAAATAATCTTACGTGTAATTTCGTAGACGCCCAAGGAATGTGAGAAGCGGCTGTGCTCTGCACCATGGAAAGTAAGAAACGAAGTTCCCAATTGACGGATTCGGCGTAAACGTTGAAACTCGGGCGTGTTGATCAACTGCCATATAATCGGATCTTGCACATGGATATAATTATGTACCGGATCTTTAAACACCTTTTCTTCCGTTAAACGCTGTTCCATGTCTATTCACTCCTTTAAAATATCGTTTGTATTTGTCGCTTTTCAGTATAATACCACCAAGGATTCGACAGGCTTTGACGAATCTTGTCGAATAAGGTAGTTTTGTCGTTTTCCAAATCGACAAAGATGACATTGATGTTTAAATACGAAAAATGGCTTCCAATCCCTTACCACTCGTAATCTTATCAAAAACAGCCTTTATTTTAAGCTAATTTTAAGGTTGACTGTTTTGGGAATCGTTGGTATGATGAGTATCATAAAACATAAAATAATGTCGAATAATGACAATGATCGTTAGCTGAGAGGAGCACTGATTATAATGATGAAATCAACAGGTATTGTAAGAAAAGTGGATGAACTGGGACGGGTAGTTATTCCAATCGAATTGCGCCGTACGCTCGGTATTGGTGAAAAAGATGCTCTTGAGATCTATGTTGACGGCGAGCGCATCATGTTGAAAAAATACGAACCAGCTTGTATCTTCTGTGGCAATGCAGAGAACGTTACTTATTTCAAAGGTAAAATTGTTTGTAACGAATGTATTTCCGAAATCCCTGCACCTGTGACAAAATAAGAAATATCAGGTATAATGGTCTTATTAAATTGTTATTTCTAACCTTTTTATATTCCTTGATCGCCTTCCCGGTGTGAACCCCACCGCTGGAAGGTATTTTTTTGCTTTATTATTGGTTTTCATTACCCAAAAAATCGAGCTACGAGTCTGTTCAACTCCAAAAAGAAGAGCGGTGACGTTCGTAATATATTTTTTCTCCGCTCTGCTCGTTTTCATATTCCATTAAGGTTGGATCTAAGGTCCCTTAAAGTTTATGTTCCCTATTCCAGCATATTTTTGTTGATTCGTTATTAAATTAAAGCGTTATATACATCTCGTTTCGTCAAACCTCGATCCGTTGCCGTTTTCTTCATCGCATCTTTACGACTAAGTCCTTCATTCTCATAATGGCTCACATGATCCTCCAAGGACAGCAGTTGCCACCAGGCTTCCCGCTCCGCCTTACGCTCTTCTTCCCTGATACCTTCTACAAGCAAACAATATTCCCCAAGTGGCGGATGTTCCTCAAGCCATTCTATGCACTCTTGGATACTGCCTCTTGCGAACTCCTCATGACGTTTCGTCAGTTCACGTGCCAGTACGATCGACCGATCACCCAGAATCTCTTCGAGATAGGCCAAAGTTTTACGAATACGGTGAGGGGACTCATAAAATAGCAACGTACCGTTGGACTCATTAAAAGCTTCCATCACTTTTCGCATGTCTTTTTTCTCCCGCGGCAAAAAGCCGCCGAATGTGAAACGCTCCGTCGGTAAACCAGATACGATTAGAGCTGATAACGCGGCATTGGCTCCAGGGATGGGAATGACCGTAATTCCAGCTTCAAGCGCAAGTTTTACAAGATCGGAACCAGGGTCCGAAATGGCCGGCAGACCGGCATCACTGACGAGTGCCAAATTTTTTCCTTCTATTATATAGCGTATGAGTTCAGGCCCACTAGCTCCCTTATTATGCTCATGGTAACTGAACAACATCGATGGTGTAATTTCAAAATGGGTAAGCAGCTTTCGGGTCTGACGTGTGTCCTCCGCTGCAATGATGTCACAGCTCTGCAATGTTTTAATTGCTCGAAATGTCATATCGTCCAGATTACCGATTGGTGTTCCTACCAAGTATAGTTTACCGGCACCACCCGACTGCTCCGCGTAGCTCTTCTGAATATGCAATGTCATCTATAACCCTCCTTCCGTTGTTCGTTGTGCATGCTGCGCACCGTAATATATGTCCATGATTTCTTCGCAGTATTTCCCTTCTTCATTGTAAACAATCAGTGGTGGAAGCATGCGTACCTCCGGTTTCCCATCCTTGAGCGCTTCAATCAACACCATATTGGCTTCCAAATGAGCACGGGGATGTACCATCCGAATCCGCTTTGGTTCAAGTTTGTACTCACGCATCAGAGTGATGATCTCTCCTAAACGCTGCGGACGATGAACCATGGATACTTTACCGCCATTGCGCACCAGTCGATTACAGGCCTGAATGACTTCCTCCAGCGTACACCCGATTTCATGGCGTGCCATTGCCTGATGAGTGTTCATCTTGAGGTCACTTCCATTCAAGGGCATATACGGAGGGTTAACCGTTATAGCATCGTATACAGCATGGCCCGTTTCTTTCACGAGTTCACGCAAATCACCTTCATGGATCGTAATGGATTCTTCCAATGCATTCAGTTGAACGCTGCGACGTGCCATATCTGCCAATCGCGGCTGAATTTCAATGCCTTCCAGACTCGCCTGCGTTCGTGTGGTCAACAGAATGGGAACAACCCCATTGCCTGTACACAAATCAAGCACACGACCCCGTTTCGGTACTGAAGCAAATCGGGCCAACAATACGGCATCCATCGAAAAACTAAACACTTCATCACTTTGAATAATCTTCAAATCATGAGAGAGCAAATCGTCGATTCGCTCCGAATCTTGCAATTTTACTGATATTTCTGTCATATGATACACTCATCCTCCGGTACTCTATATCTCAGACAAGGTTCTTAACCTTGAAAAAAAACCGTAGGGGATCCCTACGGCCACTTCATTTATTCAAAAAAGACAGGCAGAACAGACAATCGCCTTCCGTCCGCAAATGTCCATAATAGACATTGCAGATATGGAATCCTTCGTGATACAACCGAGCCAGATTATCATATCCTTCACCTACAACATCTTCACCAGTAGCTGGACCCGCAGGCCTTGCTACCGGAGCGAGCGCCGATGCGATGGGCAAATCTGCCGGGGCCTCACGCTTCAGCAGTTTGCGTAACTGCTCATTCTCGATGGTAAGCCGCTGATTATCTTCAAGCAGCTCTTTAACAATCATTTTTAACTCTCCTAAATCACTGTGCAACTGACCCAATTGGGTTTCCATTTCATGAATGTGCGTAAACAGATTTTTCTTTTCCAAGTTTCCACCCCGAAGCAACCTTTATGGTTTACTTGATAACGACGTCATCCAGCGGAAGTTCTTTGACTTTACTGATGTCGAACAGTTGAACATGGACTGTGCGATTACCGGCATTGATGCCGACAACTTTTCCTTCACCCAAAGAGGTGACGACCAACTTGCCTACAGCCGGCAATTCTTCTCTCACACTTTCATAGTTATCATGCTCAAATTTCAGACAACACATGAGTCTTCCGCACAACCCGGAAATTTTCGTCGGATTCAGTGACAGGCTCTGATCTTTAGCCATCTTGATTGATACCGGCTCAAAGTCTCCCAGCCAGGAAGAACAACATAATACTCGGCCGCAAGGTCCGATCCCTCCAAGCATCTTTGCTTCATCACGTACACCGATCTGTCTCAGTTCGATCCGTGTCCGGAAAATGCTTGCCAGATCCTTGACCAGCTCCCGGAAATCCACTCTTCCTTCAGCTGTAAAATAAAAAATAATTTTATTGCGATCAAACGTAAATTCCACATCGACCAGCTTCATTTTGAGGCCGTGGTCTTTGATTTTATTTAAACAAGTACCGAATGCTTCTTTTGCTGCACGCTTGTTCTCATCTACGACACGGGCATCTGTCTCGCCCGCCACCCGGATGACCTTTTTGAGCGGCAACACCACATCAGACTCGCCTACTTCTTTCTTGCCGACGACAACCTTACCGTACTCTACCCCCCGCGCTGTCTCCACGATAACGCAGTTTTCTTTTTCAATGGGAAGGTCCAGGGGATCGAAGTAATAAATTTTGCCCGCTTTTTTGAAACGGACACCCACTACACTGTACAAAAAATTAACCCCCTCGTAAGCCAATCCCACTTCGTCTGAAGCCCTGTCTTCTTAGGGAACCCGCCGAAGTTATAACCGTTTGCATATGATTGGAACAAAATCTGTCCTCTCCCAGTCTTATGCCAAACCGATCAAAAATTGCTCCAGACAAAGCTGGCCATTGACATTGAAACGCAATTTTTTTCTGCATGCTGCGGCCATATCCATGTAGGAAACCCACTGCTCGGTGCTGCGGGTATGGGCCAACTGAGACAGCATGTCCAACTGATCTATAAAAACGATATGTTCATGCCTACCATACTGGACATACAGCATATCCCTGAACCATAAATGGAACAGGCTAAGCATCGTATCCAGGTGTTCTGAGAGTCCGGTTTTAAAAAGCTTCTGCTGTGCAGAGATCAATGATGTACTTCCTCTACCCAGGGACTCCTTCCCTAATTGTAACATTACGTTTCTAATTTCTGCAAACCAATTCTGCTGGAGAATTTCTCTACATGCTTCCAGTCCTGACGCTAAATGGACGGCAGAGCGAGCCAGATTGGCAGGGTGCCCTTCCGCAATCAGCGATTGCAGCATCTCTTCCGGATTCAGAGCACTGAAAGGAACCAATTGAGAGCGTGAACGAATGGTGGGCAGCATCGCCTGTCCATTATCCGTAATCAAAATGCCTACCGCGGGCACCTGAGGTTCTTCCAGAAACTTCAGCAAACTGTTGGCCGCTTGAACAGTCATTTTCTCGGCCTGTTCAATAATATATACTTTGGGATGCCCCGCCTCTGAACGGTACGAAAAGATACGCTGCAGATCCCGAATTTGATCAATTTTAATGTTATTCCCATCCGGTGCAAGCATGGTTAGATCCGGATGATTTCCATGTTCCACCTTACGACATTCAAGACACTGTCCGCAGGCATCATCTTCAAGCTCTGTACAGAATATTGCTTTGGCAAATGTGATCGCCGTCTGCAATTGTCCACTGCCGGATGGTCCGCTAAACAAATAGGCATGACTTATGGCATGACGTCTCAAACTGCTCTGTAACATCTGCTTGGCTGCCTGCTGACCCATAATTTGTTGAAAGGACATACTTCCTCCTCAGAAGCTTAAATTAATAAGCATTCCCCGAATTTCTCCTACTTGCTGTAACAACGTAATCTTGCCTTCCTCTGTTTCCAAAAGCTCATCAGCCATAGATAATAAGGCAGAGTCAATCTCATCAATTAACTTGTAACGCTTCCCTCTTCCCCGACGATCCCATCCTCGCGTCTCTTTCATAGACACACCACGACGAACCGTTTCCTCCAGAAATCTTTTTACAAGCTGCTTGTATGCTTTCAATTCACGAATGGTCATGGAACGAGACAAACGGTCACCCTGCATCTGGATCTCACTTAATCGGCGGGTAAGTTCAGCCTGTGATGCCCGTTCACCCTGGTGATTCATCATATCAGAGAAATTTTTGGATTGAACCGGTTTGGAGCCGGAATCGGAAGAACTGAGTCCACTCTGCATCGGTCGGAATCCAGGATTGATTTTCATGGAAACGCCTGCTTTCTACCTTAAGTAGGCCAATCGCCCATCAGCACAGTGCGCGCTGCGCCTGTGCGTGGAGGAGACCTTATATATGTGCTAGATCATACTCTATATATAATAGTAGTTAAATATCACCACATGGATCTATTCGTTGTTAGTCAACCTCTGTCCGAAATAAGATCTTCCCTGATCGAAAAGTTTATCCGGACAGAGAACGCGATTCTTGATTACAAGAAGGACCCTCAATAGGATTTATGGGAATTGCATCATTAAAAGTGTTCGAATCGATCTACCGGAAGAACAAACACGGTAGCTCCACCTACTTGAACTTCGACAGGTAGCGGCAGGTAAGAGTCGGTTGTTCCGCTCATCGGAGTGACTGGAGTCACGAGCTGTTCACGAACCTTACAGCTGCTGCGAATGACGTTCATTACGGATTCGACCTGACCATCATCGACACCGATCATAAACGTCGTGTTGCCTGCCTTCAAAAATCCACCGGTACTGGCCAATTTCGTAGCCCGAAAATTTGCTTTGACCAATGCGCTGGATAATCGGTTGCTGTCTTTATCCTGTATAATCGCAACAATCAGTTTCATCCTGCATAACCTCCTTCAGATAATAAGCACCTTGTGAAATGCCCTGTCTATATATTAGACAATTACTCGTCAAAATCCTTCAAAATCCCTGTCTCAAGCGACAAAATCATTGCTGCTAAGACCTCATCTTGCTTTTGAGAGGCATCGATGACTTTGATCCTGTCAGGAAACTGTTCCTTCAGTAGAAAATAGCCTTCACGCACTTTGCGGTGGAACTCCAGACTTTCGAGATCCAGGCGGTTAACTTCACGTCCATCGTGTGCATCAATGCGGGCGAGCCCTGCTTCAGGCTCGATATCCAGATAGAGCGTAACATCTGGCATCAGTTCACCTATTGCAAACCGATTGATGGCCCAAACATTCTCTACACCAAGACCACGAGCGTATCCTTGATAGGCCAGACTGCTGTCGACAAATCGGTCACAGATAACGGTCTTCCCTGCCTTCAATGCAGGCTCCACCTTCTCTGCTAGATGCTGACTTCGTGCAGCTGCATAGAGCAGCGCTTCGGTTCGTGCATCCATTGCCGTATGAAGAGGATTGAGGATGATGGCACGTATTTTCTCCGCAATTTCAATCCCGCCAGGTTCCCGAGTAACTACATATGGTATACCCTGTTCTTCAAAGTAAGAACCTAGCTTACTGATCATCGTTGTTTTGCCGGACCCCTCTCCCCCTTCCAACGTAATGAATTTACCTCTGCCCTGCATATGCTTCCCTGCTTTCTATATCGATAATTGCTCCTAATTGTGCTGCGATAACTACAATCTCGATCTTCTCATACTCCAGACTATGAATGAGCCCGCCCAGAGGTGTATGTTCATGATCAATCCGTAGATTGTTTCGAGTTTGGTACAAGCTTCTTATTATAATACTATACATGATCCCGCGTTAACGGTCAGCTATTCTCCAATATTTCCGATAAGGCACATAGCCTGATCAGCCGTAAATCAACCATACCCATAGAGGGAGCATGACAGAGCCGGCAATAGCACTGACAATCATCGATACGGAACTCAGCGCTACCGCATTTTCTCCATACTCAAAGGATCTTGCCATACCCAATGCGTGGGAAGCCGAGCCGAGTCCGATCCCATACGCATTTTTGCTGTTTACTCTGGCCCATTTTAAAATCATGGGTCCCAATAATATCCCCGAAAATCCGGCTATCATCACAAATAACGAAGTGAAGGATGAATTTCCTCCCACCTGATCAGCCAGTTGAATGGCAACGGGTGTCGTAATGGATTTGGGCAATAATGCGATAACGATATCTTGCGGATAACCGAGCAGCAGCGATATGGCGGCCCCTGTGGACATACCAACGATGCTTCCACCCAAGGTCCCCCCTAATATCGGGATAATATTCCGTTTCAGTACATCAAGGTGTTTCGCCAAAGGGAATGCCAGGGAAACTACAGCCGGCCCCAATAACTCCTGTATCCATTTGCCACCAAGCATGTACGTATCGAGCTTAATACCGGAAATGATCAGAATCAGTACAATTACAGTCGTTGCCGTCAAGACGGGCATAAGGATCGGCCACTTCAACCTTCTATATAAATGAGTCGCCGGAATATATATAGCCACGGTCAAGGCAATCATTCCGATTCCGAGGATGAATGCGAGCATGAGATCGCCTCCTTCTTACCTTGATGCGTCGATCTCCACGCCATGAGCCATTCACTGATTTTCGCAGACAACAGACAAGTAATTAATGTACTAATGATTAACCCCAGAACAAGCAGCAGCGTATTGGCTCTAAAAAAATCAAAATGATTGATAATGCCCACCGTGGGAGGGATAAACAATAATTGCAAATTCGATTGAAGCCAGGATGATCCTTCTTCGCCCCAACTTATTCTGATCCATCCCAGTTGAATGACGATGAATAGAAGCAGCATCCCGACAATACTTCCTGTTAACGGCAGATGCAATACAGCCTGAATCAGGTTTCCTATCCAATAAAACCCGTACATCAGTATGACTTGCAGGACTATTCCCGTATATTTTTTTAGCGGAATATCCAAAGTTTGTTCCCTTCTTTCTTATGTCCAGACAACAATGATGTCTTAACTTGTTTGAGCATTTTGCATAAAATCCAAAGCGTGTCTTCTAAACTCAATTATTCCCTGATGATTTTCAATGATTGCAGCGAAGTATCCGATACGCCGTGGAACCTGGCTCCTTCATCTCTCAGTAGCTTAATACGTGATATCATGGCCGCACTTATTTGCTCACCAGCGTACACAAGAGGTATGCCGGGCGGATATGGAATGACCATCTCCGCAGAGCGAAGACCTACACATTTATCAATGGATGCCTCTGTTGTATCCTCTTCCATAATCGGCTGCAACGTAAACGGGATAGGCTCCGAAAAAGGAGTTCCTTCTTGAAAATTGTTCCACGTGGAAATATAATTTGCAGAATCTTTTGTAAAACGCTGTGATTGCTCACCAAGAGATTGGCTCTGCTCCTGTTCAAGGCTGATTTGGCGTAAAGCCTGCAACAGGTGCTCGGCATCGCGCAGCGTCGAGCCCAGGCTAAAGAGCAAGACGACGTATCTTTCGTCGCTCATTTCGGGCACGCAGCCGCATACTTCCAGCTGCTGCTGCAGCCCATAACCGCTCAGCACCCCTGTGCCGTCATAAATGACGGCCTTGAAAGGGTCCTGAGCGGTGTATCCCGCGGCTGAAGGCAACGCCGCCGCGGGCAGAGCTTCAGGCCGCCCCGGTGCACCGGCGGCCTCGGACTTACCGCCAGTTGCCGGCTTCGCCCCGGCTGGCGGCTCTTGCTGCAGCAGCTGCCCCGGCTGCAGCAACTGAAAGCGCGGCAGCTCCGCAAGGCCGCGCTT
>NZ_LGRP01000060.1:8336-13948 GCF_001636635.1 Paenibacillus sp. O199 | reverse complement strand
CTAAGAAAACCGCATTGTTATGCGGTTTTTTTATTATGACTTGGGTATCATGTCCAGGATAGCGCAATTGTTAAGTGTTAATATCATTAGTAATATAGAAGAATACTAGCCATACTTAATACTTAAGTTACATGGGGATTTCTTACAAGGAGGCAACTTGCAATGCATTATGACGTAATTGTAATAGGAGCAGGTTCAATGGGGATGGCGGCGGGTTATTTTTTATCCAAGAGTGGGAAAAGTACACTATTAATAGATTCCTTTAACCCGCCCCATAACAAAGGCAGTCATCACGGAGAGACAAGAATCATTCGGCACGCGTATGGTGAAGGTGAAAATTATGTTCCGTTGGCACTCAAGGCTCAAGAATTATGGAATGACTTAGAGAAAGTGTCGGGAAAACAATTATTTCTCCCTACTGGGGTTATAAACGTGGGTTACGAGAAAACAGATTTTATCCAAAATATCATTTCAAGCTCAAAAACCTATTCATTACCACTTGAGATTTTAGATTCCAATGAAGTAAATAAGCGCTGGCCAGGCATCAATTTACCGAACAATTACATTGGTTGCTACGAACCAACCTCAGGAGTGTTGAAATGTGAGGAATGCATTGAAGCATATCGAGAACTCGCAGAGCAAAACGGAGCTACCATCATAACCAATAGTAAAGTAAAAGAAATTATGGTTCATGATAAAAGAGTTACCATCAAGACCGAAGATCATACTTTTAGTGCTAATGCGTTAGTAGTTTCAGCAGGGGCCTGGTCAGGAAATCTCCTTTCCATGTTGGATCTAAATCTTCCTCTTAATCCTATAAGAAAAACATTTGCCTGGTTTGATACTAAAGATGATTTATATAATCATAAGGAGTTCCCAGCCTTTTCGTTTGAAACATCTCACGGACATTATTATGGTTTCCCAAGCATCGATGGTTCCGGATTAAAATTAGGCCGACATGATGGAGGAGATACAATCAATCCAGATGAAGCCATCCTGGAATTTGGTGAACTAGAGGAAGACACGA
Organism: Paenibacillus sp. O199; assembly: GCF_001636635.1. Lineage (NCBI taxonomy): Bacteria > Bacillati > Bacillota > Bacilli > Caryophanales > Paenibacillaceae > Paenibacillus > Paenibacillus sp. O199. The sequence goes on along the minus strand of NZ_LGRP01000060.1, from coordinate 12,921 downwards.
CAGATTTAAAACAATTTTTGCAACACTATATGCCCTCAGCACAAGAATTGAAGTTCGGTAAAACGTGTATGTATACAATGACTCCTGATGAAGATTTTATTATCGATACACATCCTAACTATCCTAACGTTGCCATTGCATCAGGTTTCTCAGGACATGGCTTTAAATTTAGTAGTGTAGTTGGACAGATTTTAAGTGATTTGATTATATCAGGGAAAACGGAACATAACATTTCTCCATTTTCAATCAATCGATTTTAAGAATCCATTCAAGAGAAATTTTATGTGCTGCCACTCGTATGCAGTGCGAAAACAATCTAGCGATAAAAAGATAAAAAGGCCAGTCTTCTTTTAATAGAAGTCTGGTCTTTTTTGCATTTACAGAATATTAACACGATGCGGATACGGACCTGATTTTTATCCCGTAACATAAGTATTAGATGTGGGAACGGTCCCACATTCAGCAAAACGTGCATAACGTAAGTCATGAAGATAACGGATTAATGAAAGGTGGTGCGGCGCAATGAAGCTGCTGGATCTACAAGGATACGCATCTCCGGAGGAGTCCAAAACACATATCCGCATTCCTTTTGAATTGGATGAGGGCTGCGTGAAGCTGAACCTGCGATTACAATATACGCCGAAGACGCTCGAGAATCGGGAGAATGCGCTACGGCTGCTCAAGGAAAGTTACGATCTATACATTTTGCCGGAACATCGGGAATACGCGATTGCCAATGCTGATCGGCATCTCCCTCTGAAAAATCTGATCACACTCTCGCTGGACGATGCTCGCGGATACCGAGGGGCGTGCCACCGCCAAGACGAGGTGCAGGATCTATACGTATCGGATCGAGAAGCTTCTCCCGGCCTTATGGCGGGCGAGCTGGTTCCGGGGCCCTGGAGCGTCACATTAAGCCTGCATTGCATCGTGACCGATACGTGCACTTATCGGCTGGAAGTCTGGACGACAGAGGAGGACTCGATATGAAGTGGTTCGCCTGTGAACTGCATACACATACGCTGCATAGCGATGGCAGTCAGACGCTGGGAGAACTGGCAGCGGGAGCAGCCAATCTGGGCTTCGACGCCATCGCGCTGACCGATCATAACACGATGTCCGGCTTGAGCGGCAAAGAGGAAATCGAGCAGAGGTACGGACTACGAATCATCCCCGGTATGGAGTGGACAACTTTTTACGGCCATATGGTGACGATAGGACTGAGCGCGTTTGCCGACTGGCGTCAAGCGAATCGGGATGGAATCGATGTGGGAATCGAGAACGTACATCGCCTCGGTGGAATCGCCGGGCTTGCTCATCCCTTCCGAATCGGCAGTCCTGCCTGTACCGGTTGCTTCTGGGAATACGAGATTGGGAACTGGTCCGCTGTCGATTACATCGAAGTCTGGTCCGGCACGTTCCCTTCCATTCAGACGAACAATCGGCGAGCTTTTGATCTGTGGACTCACAAGCTGAATGAAGGATATCGGATTGCAGCCACTTCAGGCAGGGACTGGCATGCGCAGGGCGAGACAGACGATCCGATCTCGGTTACTTACCTCGGGATTGAGGACGACGCAGTGGCGGGGAACGGAGGCTCGACAGCCCTTTCGCTCCATGAAGAAACGCTTATCCAAGCGCTGCGGGAAGGGCGCGCGTCGGTAACGATAGGTCCTCTGCTGACCTTGACGCTGGAAGCTGGAGATGCATTGTATGCAATCGGCTCTACCGTTCCAACGGTAGTCGAGAGACGGGAAGCTGCAGAGGATCCGGTCCGGGCGAACTTGACGCTGGACTTCTCGGTACGCACCGGACTCTGGTCGCTACAGAAGCAGGTCTGTAGATTGAAGCTATGTTCCAATCTGGGCGAGGAGCTTAATCTTGAAGTTCCGTCTTCATCGGACGAACAGATGATGCAATTTGAAGCCCAACTGAGGGATTCCACTCCAGATATCCCCCGCAGGTGGATTCGCGCTGAGCTGTGGGGAACCGTGCGAGGAGTCCATGTACTGATCGCCTTTACCAACGCGATCTATTTCGAAGAAGGAGGATACCCGCGATGAACAAATTCCCGCTGATCACAGCCCATACTGGCTGTATGGGTCATCCCGATCATTCTTTCGAGTCACTTCAGGCAGCCCTAACACTTGGCGTAGATATTTACGAAGACGATATCCGTTCGACTCGGGACCATGTGCCGGTGCTTGCCCACGATGACAATATCACTTTGGCAGATGGAAGCTGCGGCAGTCTTGCAGAAATGACACTGAAGGAGTTGAACACCGCTAGACTATCGCCTATTCCAACGCTTCAGGATGTGCTTGAGCAGATACGCGCAGCCGGTAAAGTGATGAACCTTGATATCAAAACAGACAGCGCTCTGGAGCCGGTCTCAGCTCTGGTGAATCGGATGGGTATGGCGGAGATGGTGTTTCTCAGTGGCTGCGATTACGGGTCAGCGGTTAAAGCTAGTCGTTACGCTCCAAGCATACGCAGGCTTCTTAATGTGAACAAGCAAAGCTTCGGCAGTCTGAGCTACGACGAGGCAGTGTTCCAGGCGTGTGCAGATGCTCGCGAAGCCGGCTGCTTTGGGATTAACGTGCCGTATCAGGTCGTTCAGCCAGAACTTATGGAAGCTGTGCAACGGAGCGGTCTGGCTATCTACGTCTGGACGGTTTCAGAGGCGGACGATATGCGGCGACTTGCACAGTTGGGCGTCGACTCGATAACAACCCGTGATCCGGCGAAGCTAATTGCCGTCCGGGAAGAGACGGATTTTGCAAAGGAGAATAGGGATTGGACAATAAGCTGAATCATAGTTTGCGGGAGCTGGCTCAACTGGCTGGTGTATCGAAATCGACTGCTTCTCGGGTTATCTCCGGAAACGGATATGCGAGTCCTGAAGTCCGGGATCGCGTTCTCAAGGCGGTCGAGCAGCTTCGCTACAAGCCGAGCGCCGTCGCCCGAGCGATGGTCGCCAAGCGCACGTACAACATCGGAGTCATCGTTTTCCGTGACAGGCTGCCGATCGTGTCCCACACGCTGTATGGCAGAATCATTGACGAGATACTGATGTCCGCTGAAGAGATGGGCTACTCGATTTTCCTGAAGACCGATAGGGAAATGTCGCTGCGCTCCACCGATTATATGCTGGAACAGCGGGTGGATGGACTCATCCTGGTCAGCCGGCTGCAGAAGAACGTCATCGATTACGTCAAGAACTTCAATATCCCTTATCTGATGGTGAATGGATCGACGGAAGATCCGGACGTCGTGCATCTCGTGAGCAACGATGAAGCCGGTGGAGAACGGGCGGCACAGCATTTATATGACTGCGGACACCGCAAATTCTTTATCATCGCTGGACCGGGCGAGCATCGGAGCCACTCGCTGCGATTGAAGGGCTTCCGAAAACGGCTGGAGTCCCTCGGCGTTAGTTCTGAACAGGACGGATTTACCGTTGTCGAGTCATCGGAATCGAGCTTCGATTCCGGTCGGAAGTTGATGGAGGAGCATTATGTGGCATTCCGGGATGGACGATACAGCGCTCTGTTCAGTACAAATGACATGCTTGCACTGGGTGCGATGAAGGTGCTTCTGGAGCGCGGAGTCCGCGTTCCGGAGGAAGTATCCGTTATGGGCTACGACAATACCGAAGTGGCCGGAATGTACCACCCATCACTGACTACCGTCAGCGTGGATGCATCTGGTATTGGCCGAGACGCGGTATCGATTCTGGATCGCCTGATTAGCGGCGAGGGGAGCGTGCCGCGCCTGATTGAATACGAAAGCGAAGTGATTGTTCGTCAATCGACAAATGGAGGGGAGGACGGAACATGTCTTGGTACTGGAAACACGTAGGTCCGAGAAGAATAATCGAATTTGTGTTGCTGACCGTGTTCGCCATTTTTTTCGCAGGTCCGCTGGTCAACCTGCTAGTGCTTGCCTTTAGTGAAAAGTGGAATTATCCGGATATTCTGCCCCAGGTATGGGGCTTCAAATGGTGGGAGTTCGTACTGGCAAAGGACGATATTGTCTCGTCGATCTCACTGTCGTTCCTCATTGCTACTCTGGTGACCCTGCTGTCCATCGTCGTCTGCATCCCAGCAGCGTATGCCTTCGCAAGACTCCAGTTTCCGCTGAAGCGGATGTTCCTGTTCTCGTTCCTGCTGACGCACGCTTTTCCGAAAATGGGGTTGTATGTTTCCATTGCGGTTCTTTTCTACCGGATTGGACTGATGAATACGCTGCTAGGCGTTGTGCTGATCCATATGATTAATGTGTTGATGTTCATGACCTGGATTCCGACCTCCGCCTTTCGCAACGTGCACCGGGCGCAGGAAGAATCGGCGCGGGACGTTGGGGCAAGCCCGTTCAAAGTGTTCCGCAGCATCACCCTGCCAATGGCGATGCCCGGCATCATGGTCGCTTCGATCTTCACGTTCCTCAATTCGCTCGACGAAGCGCAGGGCACGTTCCTGGTTGGTATTCCCGATTACAAAACAATGCCAATCGTCATGTACTCCATTATTTCCGACTTTCCGAGCAGCGCCGGAGCCGTATTCTCGATCATCCTGACGCTGCC
>NZ_LGRP01000060.1:0-8294 GCF_001636635.1 Paenibacillus sp. O199 | reverse complement strand
TTGCTAGTGGCAGCTCAGCGGCTGGTGAGCGCGGACGTGCTGGCGAGTGGTTTTCAAATGAAATAAAAATATTTCGGTCGATATACCGAAGCAAGGGGAGGCAGAAGTATGCAGTTGTCTGTACGAGAGTTAGCCAAACGCTACAAAACGGGTGACGGGGTCAGCGGCATCAACATCGATATTGAAAAAGGCGAGCTGGTCACCCTTCTTGGTCCCTCCGGGTGCGGGAAAACTACCGTACTCCGGAGCATCGGCGGGTTTCTTGAACCGGACTCCGGTGACATCCTGATCGAGGGCAAAAGTGTCATTCAACTGCCACCGGAGAAACGGCCGACCTCGATGGTGTTCCAGAGCTATAACTTGTGGTCGCATATGTCGGTATACGACAATCTGGCCTTCGGCCTGAAGATCCGCAAAATGCCGAAGGAAGAGATCCGCACAGCGGTCGAGGATGCGCTCAAGCTGGTCCGACTGTCGGGTTTCGAGAAGAAATATCCGGCCGAGCTTTCGGGTGGACAGCAGCAGCGGGTTGCGCTGGCTCGGTCTCTGCTGCTGAATCCGGCGGTACTGCTGTTGGACGAGCCTTTCTCGGCGCTGGACGCCAAGCTGCGGCACGAAATGCGTGAGGAGCTGCGTGAGATCCAAATGAAGACCGGGCTGACAATGGTCTTTGTCACGCATGATCAGGAAGAAGCACTATCGTTGTCCGACCGCATTATCGTCATGAATCACGGGCGCATCGAGCAAATTGCTCATCCGCAGCAGATTTACGATGAGCCCGCTTCATTATATGTCGCCGGTTTTATCGGCAAAATGAATTTCCTTAAGGGGGTGGCGGAAGGGGAGAGCATCCGGATTGCACATCTTCGCCTGCCAAACGAGAAGGGGTTAAGTGGACAGGTGACAGCTGCGGTCCGACCAGAAGACGTACAGGTGAGCAGTACTACGATGGGAGAAGGTACTTTGGCGGGTAAGGTCAAGCAGGTCATGATTCTTGGACATTACGCCGAAGTTACCGTGGAACTGGTGGAATTCGGCATTATACGTGCTTTTCTGAACAAGGAATTCGTTGAGCAGCTGCAGGTAGGAAAAGACGTCGGCGTCTCGATCTCGAAAATGACCGGATTCCCGGTCGATGAATCGAACTGAGGAGGATGAATGATATGCGTATGAAAAAGCCATTTTTATCATTGTTGACTGTTGTGGGATTATCAGTGTCATTGCTGGCCGGGTGTGGAAACGGAAGTGAGATAAAAAGTATCACCACCACCGGGGGGAGCGCTGCTGCATCGAGCGATCAGGTGAAATTTAACTTCTACTTTACGGGCTCTCAGAACGTCAAGGATCTGTGGGATTCGCTGGAGCCAATGTTTGAGAAACAGCATCCGGATATCGACGTGAATCTAGTCTATATCCCGTCCGGTACTGGTGCTGAGCCGACCTACGACCGGATCGTGGCCGCCAAGAAAGCGGGTAAGGGCTCAGGAGACATTGACCTCTACGAGGACGGAATCACCTCCGTTGCTCAGGGCACAAAGGATGGTATTTGGGAGCAACTGAACGAGAAGGACATTCCTAACCTGAGCAAAGTCAACACAGACACGATGAAGGATGTGGACAACTTCGCTGTTCCGTATCGTTCGTCCGCCGTGGTTCTAGCCTATGACAGCAGCAAAATCTCCAATCCACCAACTACGCTGGACGAGCTGTTGCAGTGGATCAAAGCCAATCCCGAGCAGTTCGCCTACAATGACCCGTCAACGGGTGGTTCCGGCAGCTCGTTCGTGCAGACGATTGTCTACAAGGACCTGCCGGAAGAGGACATCCACAACTCCGATCCGGCGATCATGGAGAAGTGGGATGGCGGTTTTGACACGCTCAAAGAAATCGGACCGTATGTCTATGGGCAGGGCATCTATCCGAAGAAAAACCAGGGCACGCTGGATCTGTTGATGAATGGCGAAGTGTCCTTAATTCCGGCCTGGTCCGACATGGTGTTGCAGCAGCTGAACGAAGGTTTGTTGCCGGATACAATTAAGATGCAGCAGATCACGCCAGGCTTCAACGGCGGACCAACGTACCTGATGGTCAACCAGGAGTCGGACAAGAAGCAAGCGATCAATGAGTTCCTGAACTTTGTTCTGTCCCCTGAAGCGCAGGAAGTGATCGTTGACAAAATGAATGGCTTCCCGGGCATTGAGCTCTCCAATATGTCACAGGAAATGCAGAATAAGTTCGACGGTGTGGCCGAAGGCTTCCGTACGTTCAACATCGGGGATCTGGGCACGGAAATTAACAAACGCTGGCAGAGCGACGTTGCCGCGAAATGAGTAAGGAAGCCAGACAGTCGATCACAGGCCTGGCGATGGTGCTCCCCTCCTTCGCCATCCTGTTAATCGTTGTCATTATCCCGATTGTTCAATCCTTCATCATGAGCCTGAGCAACGGCTCGGGTGGATACGATCTGAGCCGCTATACCTATCTGTTCACAGATAAGGGGATGCGCAGCAATATCGTATTTACACTTCGGGTCACTGCCATTACGTGTGTTGCCGTAATCTTGATCAGCTACACACTGGCGATCTATATGCGCTTCAACCAGGGGCCGATCGTCAATCTGATTCGTAAAACGTACATGATCCCGCTGTTCATCCCTGGTGTTATTGCAACTTACGGTCTGATCAATTTGCTTGGCAATCATGGCTGGCTCGCCCGTATGCTTGAGGTGGTCGGGATTACGCTGCCACGCATCATCTTTGACGAGAAAGGAATCATCATCGCCAACCTGTGGTTCAACATTCCATTTACGACGATGCTGCTCAGTTCCGCGCTGTCGGGCATTCCTTCATCGATCATTGAGAGTGCAAAGGACGTGGGTGTAGGCAGACTGACGCTATTTACCCGGTTTATTTTCCCGCTGTCGTACAAGACATTTCTTGTTGCCCTGACCTTTGTCTTCATGGGGGTCATCGGCTCGTTCACTGCACCCTATCTAATCGGAGCCAACTCTCCGCAGATGCTTGGTGTCTCCATGCAGCAGGTATTCAGCGTTTTCCAGGAGCGTGAACAAGCCGCAGCGATTGCTTTCTTCTCATTCCTGCTCTGCTCGGTGCTGGGTGCTTTCTACATCCGGTCGATGGCGGAAGAGGAGAAGGCGAAGATTTAGACGGGTTGCGCTCAATGATCTTGCATTTATATTTCCAGTCGTATCACTTAAATTGATGAATTGACCTATAGCGAATACCGCACAGATGTCCCATTCGCACAGGCAAGCAGTCCACTTATCGCGTAAACTGAAGTAGATTCAGTAGAGCGAGGTGAAATTCAATGGCTAAAACCAACGAAATACGCCTAAAGGCAAAGCGGTATAAGGCCCGGCCCGTCTGCGTGACTCTTCATAGTGGTGAAACGTATATCGGTTACATTTCTGACGTGAATAGCGGAGGCGTGGTGCTTACCGGGGGAGGAAAAATATCGCGGACGGCGACCACAGGGGACAGTTCCCAGCGTTCCAAGCAAAAGGTTGCACCCAGCAAGAGCGGTCGTTCTCAGAACCGGAAACGGGTGAATGGTACGCGCAAGCCGTCTACCCGTTCGCGCACAGTGTCGCGTGCGCAGGTTTCGTCCTTTCTACCGATGATGGGTTCGCTGTTTGGCGGGCTTGGCGGTGCGGCTTCGGCTGGCGGTATGCTTGGCGGCGGAATGCGGATATTCGGCATGATCCAGCAATTCATGCCAGTCATGAAAATGGGCTACGGCATGATCAAATCCATCCATCCGTTTATGGGTGCCGTCAAAGGTCTGATGGCTCCGCCTAGTCAGGCCGAAGAACAAGAGGTATAATGCAATATTCAGCCCCTTTGAAGACGGAAGGGGCTTTTCTTTTTTTAGTGTCAAGGTGTTATTGATAAAAAAAGTTGCGAAGCTTTGACCATTTGGATATGATTATCTAATTGGTTGTTTCAGCTTATACATTTAATTGATGATAAAAGATAGTGAGGTCAGAAAACAATGATTGCAAAAACAGAGGAAGACTTTAATGGTTTGAAGGAAATTGGCAGAATTGTTGCCTTTATCAGAGATGAATTGGTGCAAAGAACAGTTCCTGGCATAACGACGAAGGAACTTGATGATATAGCTGGAGAGCTTTTTGAGAAAGAAGGAGCAGTCTCAGCTCCAAAAAGTGCATATAATTTTCCTGGCTATACTTGCATTAGTGTTAATGAAGAAGTAGCACATGGTATTCCGGGGCAACGGGTTATTCAAGAAGGAGATCTAGTCAACATAGATGTCTCTGGCTCGAAGAACAGTTATTTCGCTGATACAGGAATCTCGTTTGTAGTAGGCGAAGGAGAAGAAGTGTTAACGAAAATATGCGACGTTGCTAAACTAGCATTTGAAGCAGGTCTTAAAAAAGCAAAACCTGGTTCCAAAAAAAGCGGCATCGGAAAAGCGGTATTCCTAACAGCAAAACAGCATGGATTAACCGTTATTAAAAACCTTACAGGACATGGTGTTGGACGTAACATACACGAAGCACCTGACCATATTTATAATTATAACGATACATCGGATGATGAGTTATTAAAAGAAGGCATGGTTATTGCATTCGAACCATTTATCTCAACTTTAGAAGAACAAGTGTATCAAAAAGAAGACGAATGGACCTTTGCTACAGAAAAAAGCTATGTAGCTCAAGTGGAACATACGATTATCCTTACTAAAAATGGCCCGATCATTGTCACACAATAATATCAAGAGCATGTCTAAGGTCGATTTCCCAACTGGGAAATCGGCTTTTTTTTGATGCCTTTTAACCAAACGGATCGAGGAAGGAGGGAATGAGCTATATGGAATGATGTACAATAATAATATTGAGGAACAAAAACTACAATTGGTAAATTGTGATGAGGAGCGGATGGAGTTTGAACAGAACAGTCATACTGGAGCGTCTTCAATCACAGCTGTACGAGGGAAATCACATCATCGGTGTCTCGACAGGCACGGGGATTACAGCCAAGTATGCAGCTCAGAGTGGAGCGGATTTTATATTAATGCTGAACTCCGGCAAGTTTCGCCAGATGGGGAGAAGCTCTCTAGCCGGCTTTTTGCCGTTTTGCAACAGTAATGATATGGTGATGGATTTTGCGTCAAGAGAAATTGTGCCGCTGGTGAGGCATTCTCCCGTACTCTTTGGACTGAATGCGAATGATCCAACCATAGAAATGGCTGATTATATAGAGGAAATCAAGAGGAGAGGGTTTTCAGGAGTCAACAACTATCCTACGGTCGGCTTGATCGACGGATTATTCAGAGAGGCTCTGGAGGAAGACGGGATTCGTTATGACGTCGAGGTTGAGGCCATACGTCTGGCCCATCGACAGGATTTGTTTACGGTGGCGTTCGTATTTGATGAGCTTCAGGCTGCCCAGATGATTGAAGCGGGGGCAGATGTAATCTGTGCTCATCTTGGCCTGACCGAAGGCGGGTTATTGGGTGCACGGAAGGTTGTATCCTTGGAGGCCGCCAAATCAAAGGCACTGCGTATTTTTGATACCTGCAATCAGCTTAAGCCGGATTTGATCAAGATGATTTATGGCGGTCCGGTAAAGACGCCGGTCGATGTCCAGTACATGTATAGCGACAACACAGACATTATGGGGTATATTGGCGGGTCTGCTTTTGAACGAATTCCTTCCGAGAAGTCGATTACGGCAGTTACTCGCGATTTTAAACGCCTGGGTAAACTGGATGAGGACGATTTTATGGTCAAAATGCTGAAAGGCATTACCCAGCATTATGATTACGTTGAGTTTGTCAAAGAGTATGTGGCGCAAAACTACAGTAGTGAAATTATTTTTTCGGATCTGGCCAAGGTTGCTCATGTTTCCCGCAGCTATTTGAGCAGTTTGTTTAAAAAGGAGGTTGGCTGCAGCTTTCAGACCTATCTGGTAAGCTTCCGCATCAATAAAGCCGTCACGCTTCTTCATGCGCCGCAGCTTCAATTATCCGAGGTGGCTGAGATGGTAGGGTATCCCAATTACGCACAATTCAGCAAAATGTTTAAAAAGCTTAAGGGCTGCTCTCCCAAAAAGTACAGATCTAACCTAAACACAAAAACATAGAACTTAAAAGCGTTTTCATAAATAAACAGGACCAGTATGATGAAGCTATAACGATCGTACTGGTTTTTCTGTTAGCAAAAAAAATCAGCGTGCTACCTGCGATCGAGCTTGGTTTCTAAAGAGTCATACGAGGAGGCCGTGGAATGAAGACCGTCGCAATCATTGGAACATTTGACACAAAGGGTGATGAATACCTTTACATCAAGAGCATTGCAGAGGAGCTTGGGTTGGGGACTTTGATGATTCATACAGGTGTATTTGAACCATCCTTTGTTCCGGATGTGTCCAATCAGGAAGTCGCCCACGCCGCAGGCATGGTCATAGAAGAACTTGCGGCAAAGAAGGATCGGGCTTTGGCTACAGAGGTTTTGTCCATAGGCTTGAAGAAGCTGGTGCCACAGTTGTACAAACAAGGTAAATTTGACGGAATCATTTCCTTTGGTGGCACTGGTGGGACCTCACTGGTCACACCTGCCATGAGAGCTCTGCCGATTGGAGTCCCTAAGGTGATGGTATCAACCGTTGCTTCTGGAAACACAGCTCCATACGTAGGCACGAGTGATATTGTCATGATTCCGTCTGTGGTGGATGTAGCCGGATTGAACTCCATTTCTACGAAAATATTTACAAATGCATTATTTGCGATGGCGGGCATGCTCAAGTTTGAGCATACGCACAAACCGGATAAGAAGCCGCTGGTTGCAGCCACGATGTTCGGAGTGACAACACCATGTGTGACAGCGGCAAGAAAATATTTGGAGGAGCGGGGCTATGAGGTGCTTGTGTTCCACGCTACGGGCATCGGAGGGCAGTCGATGGAGGCGTTGATTGAAGCAGGCTTCATTGAAGGGGTATTGGACTTGACCACGACGGAGTGGGCGGATGAAATCATCGGCGGTGTCTTAAATGCGGGGCCGAATCGCTTAGAGGCTGCAGGCCACAATCGCATTCCGCAGGTAGTCTCGGTGGGCGCCTTGGATATGTGCAATTTTGGGCCGAGCGATACTGTACCGGAGAAATTCAAGGATCATACGTTTTATCAGCATAATCCGACGGTAACCCTGATGAGAACCACAGTGGAAGAGAATGAGCAGATCGGCAGGAAGCTTGCGGAGAAGCTGAACATGGCAAAGGAACGCACCGTGCTAATGCTACCGCTTAGAGGCGTATCCGCAATTGATGTGGAGGGGGAGCCTTTCTACGGACCGGAGGAGGACCGGATGTTGTTTGATACCCTGCGCCAGCATGTCGATCGCTCAATTGTTGAAGTGATTGAAATGGATTGCGCCATCAACGATCCAGCCTTTGCAGAAGCCGCAGCACAAAAGCTGATCGCTCTCATGACATCAAATTTCTAATCAATCCAAAAAGGAGGATATCGAAATGAATAAGCTGAACAGATCAGAAATTATGGACAAATTTAAGGGAGAGGTAAAGCAGGGTAAAATTCTACTAGGTGTCGGGGCAGGTACAGGCATTACGGCCAAGAGCAGTGAAGCGGGCGGAGCAGATATGTTAATCGTATACAATTCCGGTCGGTACAGAATGGCGGGCCGCGGCTCGCTGGCGGGCCTGCTCTCCTATGGAGATGCCAATCAAATCGTCGTTGAGATGGGAGCCGAGGTGCTGCCCGTCGTCAAACATACGCCTGTTCTGGCAGGGGTGTGCGGCACCGACCCTTTCCGAATAATGGAGGTATACCTGAAGCAGCTGAAGGAGCAGGGCTTCAGCGGAGTTCAAAACTTCCCAACCGTTGGTTTGATTGATGGGGTGTTCAGACAAAACCTGGAGGAAACCGGTATGGGGTACGACCTGGAGGTTGAAATGATCCGTATCGCCCATGAATTGGATTTGCTGACTACGCCGTATGTTTTTGATCCTGCTCAGGCAAAAGCCATGGCGGAGGCGGGGGCTGACATTTTGGTTGCGCATATGGGGTTGACGACCAAGGGATCGATTGGTGCAAAAACAGCGCTAACCCTGGACGACTGTGTTCAACAAATCGAGGCGATTATTGAAGCAGGGCGGGCTGTGAACCCGGAGATCATGATTATTTGCCACGGTGGACCCATTGCAGAGCCGGAGGATGCGGCCTATGTCATTGAGAGAACAAAGGGCATCGATGGATTCTTCGGCGCATCCAGCATCGAGCGCTTTGCGGCAGAGAAA
>NZ_LGRP01000007.1:293788-364026 GCF_001636635.1 Paenibacillus sp. O199 | reverse complement strand
ACCGGTGTGACTGGAGCGACAGGAGTAGCTGGAGTCACCGGTGTGACTGGTGCTACGGGAGCCGCAGGATTGGCTGGAGCCACCGGTGTGACTGGAGCGACAGGAGTAGCTGGGGTTACTGGTATAACAGGAGCTACGGGATTGGCCGGAGTAACTGGTGTTACTGGCGTAACGGGAGCTACAGGTTCGGGAGCCATCATTCCGTTTGCTTCTGGTGGTCCAGCCATTTTGACAACACTCGTTGGTGGATTGGTTGGTACTACAAGCCTGATTGGTTTCGGTAGCTCGGCAACGGGAATAAGCTTGGTCGGGGGCACCATTGATTTAACAGGGTCAGTAGTTGGCCCACTCATTAACTTTGCATTTTCAGCTCCAAGGGATGGCGTTATAACTTCCATTGCTGCGTACTTTAGCACAACCGCAGCCTTGTCATTAGTCGGTTCAACGGTAACCATCACAGCACAACTGTTCAGCTCGCCTACGCCAGACAATGCATTTACGGCTGTTCCTGGAGCTGTCGTGACGCTGGCACCTCCACTTACAGGTATTATCGCATTGGGCACCATCTCCAATGGTATAACAACCGGATTGGCTATCCCGGTGACTGCACAGACACGTCTGTTGCTGGTGTTCTCGGCGACAGCTGCCGGACTCACACTTGTGAATACCGTTGTCGGCTATGCAAGTGGTGGCTTGAATATTACTTGATTTACTAACACGCAATGAGAATAAATAAGTCAGGAAACAAGCTGAGCTCCATTTGTATTGGAGACAGCTTGTTTTTTTGTTCTTTTAGGTTTATCTTCGTCACAAACAGGATTGAATGAATCAACTGAAAAACCATCCTCAGCTGAAACCCCTGTATACTAAACATGCCACTCTTTGGAAATCCTGAACAGGTGAACCGGAAGAGCGAATGAGACAGCAAGAACGATATGTGCGTGGAGGGAACCATGAATATAGAACAGCTTTTTTTTCATATTTTATACTGCAACTCAAGGAAGCCGAATGAACTTCGGACATTTTCCAATAAAGGGGTGCGAACGCTTCAGCATCATGAACTCATTTTTATTACAGGCGGCAAAGCGGAGATTACCATTGAGAGTAAAAGACATACCATTCAGGAAGGCGTCCTGATCTACCTTCAACCGGATGTGCCTCACTTGATAGAGATTGACTTTAAGAATCCCATAAGTTTTTTTTCGGTTCACTTCAGTTATGTCCGGATCGAGCAGAATGACAATACATGGACTGTAAACGAGGACGTCGAGATGTTTCCCTTACCAGCTGTCCAGCAATTACAGGATTATTATCAATTGGAAGAAGTATTTAAACATATGGTAGACACTTGGCATACAAAACTGCCGGGTTATGAGTTTAGCACCAAGTCCTTACTACAGCAATTGCTTATTGCGATCGGCCAAAATCTAAAAAAGCGGCATCGTAATTATGCGACATCCTTGAAAGTGGAAAAGATCATCAACTATATGAATCAACATTTGCATCGTAAAGTCACCTTGACCGAACTATCTGAGCTCGTGCAGTTATCAGCCCCGTATTTATCAAGAGCTTTCAAAGAGATTACAGGATACTCCATCATAGAATTTTTTAACAAACTGAAGATGGATAAAGCAAAAGAGATCATTTTGGAAGGAAACAACAAAGTTAAAGAGGTGGCGCAGGTACTCGGTTACACGGATGAATTCTATTTTAGTAGGCTATTTAAACAATTGGAAGGCATGAGTCCAACGGAATTTTACAGCAAAAATGTCCATGGAGTTTAACATAATGCATGGTGTATAGCCGTTCTGATCGCTAAGATGAGGATATGATTCTGAAGCGGGAGGAAGGCTTGTTGATATGCCGCTGTGGAAAAGAAATTTGATTGTATGCTGGTTCGGAATGTTTGTGACCGGAGTAGGCATGAGTCAGATCGCACCGATTTTGCCGCTGTACATCAAGCAGCTTGGTGTGAATGACTCAGCAGCGATTGCCCAATTCTCCGGAATTGCCTTTGGCATCACGTTTATACTTTCCGCCATTTTCTCCCCCATATGGGGAGCGGCTGCCGACCGATGGGGGAGAAAACCAATGCTGCTTCGAGCCAGTTTGGGGATGGCTGTAGTGGTAGGTTGTATGGGGTTCTCAACAAATGTGTATATGCTCATTGGACTTCGGCTGCTACAGGGTGTCATCACAGGATATAGCACCGCCTGTACAACGCTGATAGCGACCCAAACCGATTCCAAACATGCGGGTTATGCTTTGGGAACACTTTCAACCGCCAACATCGCAGGTTCCTTGATCGGTCCGACAATTGGTGGATTCATAGGGGTAAATTGGGGGCTCCAAAATTCGTTTTTTATAACGGGTGGGCTGATGATGATTGCCTTTATTACGACCGCCTTATTTGTGAAGGAATCGTTCACGCGAGAGGACAAGGTGGTGCTTGGTCTTAGGGAAGTATGGCGAAAAGTGCCCGAGAAAAGTCTGACGATTAACTTGTTTGTTACTTTTTTTGTACTCACTGTGGCCTTATATTCGGTGGAGCCTATCATTACCGTATATATTACGCAGCTTTCCGGTAACACTTCGCATGTTGCTCTGTTGGCTGGAATCGTGTTCTCGGCATCAGGATTGGCCAATCTCATTGCTGCGCCAAGACTGGGTAAGCTTTCGGACCAAATAGGTGCACAGAAGGTCATATTGGTTGCTCTTTTAGCTGCCGGAATTCTCTTCATAGCACAGGCGTTTGTAACGAGTCCGTGGCAGTTGATGGGCCTGCGTTTCTTATTGGGATTGGCGGCAGCTGGGCTAATTCCTTCGGTGAATACTCTGATCAAAAAAATTACACCAGCTTCCCTGACTGGTAGAATGTTCGGTTTTAACATGTCAGCAGGATATCTGGGAGTATTCGGCGGTGCTGTTTTAGGCGGACAAGTGGCTGCCTGGATGGGAATACGATATGTGTTCTTGATTACCAGTGCATTGATATTGATTAATGCTGGCTGGGTGTATTTTAAGGTATACAAAAAACTTGAAACGATTGGGAGAAAAGATCATGGAAAACTTGAAAAAAGCAGAAGCTGAACAGCTTACAGCTGAAAAAACAGCGCTGGTCGTGATTGATTTGCAAAAGGGGATTGTGAATAGCCCGCTACAGTCTCCACATACAGGTGAGCAGGTGGTGCAGAATGCGGCCAAGTTAGCACAGGCTTTCACGGAAAAGGGAGCTTTTGTGGTGCTTGTAAAAGTCTCTTCAGTCGATGGAAAAGACATGTTGAAACCAAAGACGGATATGGAACGGGGAGCGATTCAGTTTAGCGCAGACTGGGATCAATTCGTGCCTGAAATGACTGCCCATACTCCTTATCATACGGTTGCCAAACGTCAATGGGGTGCTTTCTTCGGTACGGATCTGGACCTCCAGTTGCGACGTCGGGGAATAGATACCATTGTATTATGTGGCGTTTCTACGTCAATCGGTGTAGATACTACAGCCAGAGAAGCTTATCAGCACGGTTATCAACAGATTTTTGTAGAAGATGCAATGACAGCTGCAACCAAGGAAGAGCATGACTACGTTTGTAAAACCATTTTCCCCAGATTGGGTCGGATTCGCTCCAGTGAAGAAGTGGTTACGGCACTGAAATAAGATGAGCCGGTAAATAACCCAGGATTCGGACAAGACAATAATCCGTTAAGAAAAGGTTTAACATGCTCAAAAAGGAGACAGCTGATCAGATGTCTCCTTTTTGGAATTTGCATACATGATCAGAACAAATTATTGGCTGCAATCAGCAACAAGAGAACCCCGCTGACAAGCGTTCCGAATTGTCCCAATGTGAATGAACCAATACGAACGTTTGCCGCTTTGGACCCCATCCACACGCCAAACCATACGGTAACAAAACTGCCGATCGCTGCGGTAAGGGAAATATACAAGGGGGATAAGCCCATCAGCCCTGCACTTAAGCCATTCGTCAGTGCGTTTGTCGAAAGTGCAACACCCAGAATCAACGCTTCCAGAACTCCAATATGATTCGATTTGTCCAAATCTACACGTTCCGGATTTTGTAAAATAGACCCGATCCCGAGGGTTTGGGAATCGGTCTCTTCGTGATCTTTCTTCTTGCGGGGAACGGATAACAAGATGATACGAAAACCGATAACGAGTAGGATAAATGTCCCCAGTAGTATAGGGAAAACGCCAGGTAGTACGATCGAAATCCATTTTCCGAACAAAATGCCTGAATAACTGAACAACAAACAAACAACGGCAATCAAAAAATTCGAAAATAGGCTGATTCTGATTTTTCTGATCCCGTACGATAGTCCGACACCCAGATTGTCAAGACTCGAAGAGACGGCCAAAGCAAGAATGAGCATCCACGCCATACAATCACCTCATGATCTGTATTCTGCTCTTAATGTATGTCGTGTTGAGATTCATGTGCCCGTCCTTGAGAAAAATGCAACAAAACGCTGCTGATGAAGAAAGAATAAAGTAAACTTTCACCACATTGTCCCATATACTAGACTATCGATCATATCTCTGGAGGGATGCTGGTGAGAGCAAATGATCAAACAAAGGATTGCCATATCGGAGATTTGATCAAGCCTCTGCTTGCCAGACGCTCTCTCTCGATGCGCAAATTCAGTACGTTGTGCGGAATGGACACGGCCACCATTTCTCGGATTCTGAACGGAAAGCAGCAACCGAAGCTCACGCATTTACAGATCTTTTCCGAACATTTGGATGTATCTCTGGATCATCTCATTGAGGCTGCAGGCTACAAAATCGATAACGCAAAAAGAGTGGCCGAGCGGGGTATTCTGGATTCGCTTGAATCGATCAAGACGGTCCTGCAACATACGAAATTATTTGACCTCGATGTGACAACAGAGCGGATAGAACAGGAAATGGTTAAGTACGAACAATATGCACGTACAGATGAAGGGCATCGAATAATATGTAAGGAGTTTGATCTAAAAATCAATCAGATAAACGGTGCAGGACCGTTCATTGAACATTTGAAGGAAATGCATATTCAATACTGTGATGAGATTACACCCGAGAACGATCGTTCTCTGATCGGTAGTGCATTGTTATATTTTATTTCGTCTGCGGATCTGATCCCGGACTATCTCTTTCCGATTGGTTATCTGGATGATGCCATCGTTGTGTATCTGGTGTTGGATCGTCTGAAACAACGAACATGACAAGATTGGTTTGGGAGAACCCCAAAAGAACGGCGCGAAGTTTCTCGCGTCGTTCTTTTTACTATCAGAGTGAATCAGTCATAGTTATAAAGAACTGTTTGGATCAATTAAAAAGCCGTGGTATTCACATTTGCGAAAAACATATGATTAACGGAGAGTCATTAGACTTATGAAAGCATTAAAAAGGCTTATTTTCTATTATTTTCTATAAAAGTGCTTGTATATCTCTTTTTATGACTCTATAATATACCATAAATATACAATTAGATTCTAAATTTTATATTATATGTAATTTTAAGAGTGTTTGTACATATTCAAGAAATCTCCTGATCTATCCAGATCAATCATACTCCCATGTAAAGTAAGCGTTCTTGCTAACGCCGGTGATTACCCTCCTTAATGAATGCGAATAAACTTCCACCCACAAGATTAATTGATCTGAAATTCACCTCTTCCATATACGCTAAATTTGGCTACTTATAATCTTTCACATGCGATGTAATTTAATAACCTGTCCTGTAAAGGAGGTGAGGCTTGATGTAAATGAACGCAACACGTCTGCCCATGTTGAGGCCGTTTCATCGTTTTCATTTTTAGAAATGGATACAGTAAATCACTGTATTACAAAAACCGGGTAAAAGGAGTGGAAAAGTTTGATAAAGATGAATCGTTTACGCAAGCCGCTGTCCATGGGCCTGTCGCTTCTCCTTGCATTATCTATCATACAACCGGTTTCAGCTGAAAACGCCGCATCGCAGAAGATTGACATGAAATCCAGTTCGGACAAAATCACTACTTCCAAAGTCAATGCCAAATTAAGCAAGGAATTTGAGAGTAATGATTATGTAACTTATCTGGTGAAAATGAAAGAACAGGTAGATACTGCCTCTGTCTCCAAACAAGCCATGCAAAAGGCAACAATCGAAAAGCAAACGGCTTCGGCAACGAAACTGTCGGTACGAAGCACCGTTGTCAGCTCTCTGCGGGAAACGGCCTCGCGATCTCAGTACACACTTGAAAGTTTTCTTGAAAAGGAACTTGACCTTGGCAAGGTCAAAGAATATAAAAGCTATTTCATCGTTAATGCACTGGCAGTAACGAGCACCAAAGAAGTCATGGAACAGATTGCACTTCTGCCTGAGGTAGATAAAATATTGCCAAATGAGGAGCGTTTTCTGCAAAAAACCGAGGTCAGTAATGAAAAAGCAACCGCAGCCCCTGCGGCAGACACTACAACGATCCCGGCAAAAGAGTCGCCAGCGAAAGAAAGCGCAGCGGCTAACGATAAGAGCCTGCAGACAGAGAACGTAGAATGGAATATCGATTCTATCAACGCGCCAGCAGTCTGGGATAAAGGAATCGACGGTACAGGAATCGTTGTTGCCAACCTGGACAGCGGGGTCGATTACACGCATCCAGCGCTTCGGAGCAAATGGAGAGGGCTTGATGCTTCGGGAAATATCGTTGATCCCGAACTAAGCTGGTACGATCCCCATAGCAATGCTTCGCTTCCTGCGGATGGAGACGGTCATGGTACACATACCATGGGTACGATGGTAGGCTCCGAAGCGAACGGCACCAACAAGATTGGGGTTGCTCCAGGGGCAAAATGGATTGCCGTTCGGATTTTCAATCCGAGTACCACGGATGCCATTATACTGGATGGCGGTCAATGGCTGATTGCTCCAGTGGATGCTGAAGGAAACTTGCATCCTGAGCTTGCCCCGGATGTGGTTAACAATTCCTGGGGTGGTGGTCCAGGATTGGACGAGTGGTTCCGTCCAATGGTACAGGCTTGGCGTGATGCACAGATCTTTCCGGAATTTTCAGCCGGGAATGTGACACTGACGAATCCGGGAGGTCCAGGTTCGGTGGCGAACCCTGCGAACTATCCAGAGAGCTTCGCTACGGGAGCAACGGATATCAACGGGAATCTGGCTTCTTTTTCCCTTCTTGGTCCTTCCCCTTATGAGGAAATTAAGCCGGAAGTTTCGGCTCCAGGTGTTAACATCCGTTCCTCTGTTCCGGGCGGAGTATATGAGGGTGGCTGGAACGGCACGTCCATGGCAGGCCCGCATACCACTGCACTGGCCGCACTCCTGCTTCAAGCTAATCATTCCCTTACGGTTGATCAGTTAGAGCAGATCATTATGGATACAGCTACACCGAGAACAGACAGCCGGTATCCAAATTCGCCAAATAACGGTTACGGTCATGGCATTATCAATGCACTGGATGCTGTGGGCTCTGTCCTCGAAGGCATAGGCACGGTATCTGGCAGGGTTGTCACAGCTGGTGACGATCTGGAAGCGCCGGTTCTGGAACATACGCCTGTCAATTCTGCCTTTACGGGGCTTGATATTCCACTGACTGCACGTGTTACCGATAATGTCGGTGTAACCACAGTGGAGGCATTTGCCAAAACAACGGGCACGAGCCAATACGTATATCTGCCGATGAATCGAGTAGCTGGGGATGCCAAAGATGGAACTTATACAGCGACAATTCCGGCATTTCTAATCGAGTCACAGGGTTTGGAGTACTATATCCGGGTCAATGATTATGGCAACAACGGATTCGAGAGTGAAGTTTACAAGGTTGCTGTCTCCAATGGAGTCCAGCCTGGGTATCTGCAAGATTTTGAGGAAGACAATCTGGGCTTTACTTCGGGTGGAGTTGGCAACACTTGGGCATGGGGAGCACCAACAAGTGGACCGGGAAGTGCCTACTCTGGTGACAAAGTGATTGCAACTAATCTGACTGGGACTTATGCAGCCAACAGTAATGCTTACTTACTTGCACCACCAATTGATCTTACCCAGAGCCCTGAGGGAGCATTGTTATCCTTCAAGCACTGGTATGATTTGGAGAGCAATATCGATTTTGGCAAAGTGTACATTGCAACAGAGGATAGTGACTTCGTATTTGAAGAGGCATTGAGCTTTACAGGTGCCGGTGGAGGCTGGAAAACGCAATATATTGACTTGCGTGAATACGCCGGTCAACAGGTATTTATCAAGTTTAATCTGACCAGTGACAATTCCGTTCAGAAGGCTGGTTGGTATATCGATGACTTTTCAGTACAAGCTCCAGATGATATTGCTCCGGGAGCACCAAGCGGATTGTCCGCTTCTGCCGACATACTGGGGAATGTAAACTTGTCCTGGACGGGATCGGACGATGAGGATCTGAAATCCTACAACGTATATCGTTCAACGAATTCAGGCACAGGTTATGAATTGCTCGGAAATACATCTGCAACGACATTTACGGATACGGCTACAGTAACAGATTCGACTTATTTTTATACGGTAGCCGCTCTTGATTATAGTGGCAATGAGAGTGACAAGTCGAATGAGGTATCCGTGACCGTGGAGGTCTCTGAAGATATCTTCATCGATCACTTTGATGGCAACAGTGACAATGAGTGGACTCATTCCGGCACCAAGGACGAGTGGGAACGCGGAGTACCTGTCGTTGGACCTGCCAGTGCGGTTTCTCCGCCGAATGTTTGGGCAACCGATCTGGACAGTACCTATGAGAACGGTTCTAACTATTCTCTGGTATCGCCAGTCGTGGATCTAACTCAGGTGGATCAAGCTACGCTGACGTTCAATCATTGGTATGAAATCGAAAGTGGATACGATTACGGTTATGTTGAAGCCACGAAAGACGGTGGCAACACATGGTCGGAGCTCGGTAAATTCTCTCATTCTTCAAATGGAAAACAATGGACTCCGGTATTTTACGATCTGGCAGCTTTGAAGGGGAATGAAGTTCAATTCCGGTTCAGATTGACTTCAGACAGCAGTGTCGTCAAGCAAGGCTGGTACATCGATGACTTCCGCATTCTGGGTATCGCCGCTGAGACGGTTACAAAAGATACGGCAGTTGTTCTGAACAGCGATAAGCCTAAGCCGGAATATGATACTTCTTGGTACAAAATTTCAAGTACGGACAAGGCCGAATTTAATAAAACCAAACAGGAACAGCCCGAAGTACAGAAACCTGGAACAGGTTCTGTAACGCCGCAAAGTTTGCCTGCAAGTGCAACGGTCACTGTTCTGGAAACAGGACGTTCAGTGAAGACGGACCCGACGACAGGCAAATACAGTTTCACTCACGTGGCGGGTGATTACACGTTGAAGGCTGAGGCCTATGGCTATTATCCTCAAACGAAGGCGGTAACCATCACGGATGGAAGTGGAGCAACAGCCAACTTCAATCTGGAAACCATTCCTCAAGGAAAGATTGAAGGTATTGTGAGCGATGAACGGACAGGGAAACCTATCGCTGGAGCATCCGTCCTCGTGTTGGAAGATGCTCAAGTAGGTGCTGTACGCACAGGAGCAGACGGTAAATTTGCTCTGGATGTTCTGGAAGGAAGCTATACGTTATCGATCATCAAGACGGACTACTATAGCAAAACGGTAAATGTAACAGTACCTGGAAACGGTACAGTCGAAGCGAAAGTTGCCTTAAAACCATTTATCGGATTTCCTGGTGAAATCGCTTATGACGATGGAACGGCTGAAAATGCAAGAGCCTTTGTGGCCGCAGATAACGCATGGGCTGTACGTATGACGCCAGAACTAGAGACAGCACAGCTTACAGGTGCATCACTTCGATTCTGGAATACACAATGGCCTGTACCAGGTGGAACAGCATTCAAATATGCCGTCTATGATGCCTCCGGATCGGGTGGAGCGCCAGGCCGATTGCTGGCAGGACCTTTCGACGGTACGGCATTGCGCAATGATCAGTGGACAATCGTTGAATTTCCTGAGCCAGTAGTGGTACAAGGCGATTTCTATATCGTGTATGTACAGACTGCTGTTGGAACGAGCGCACCTGGACTCGCAACCGATGAAAACGGTGTGAATGCAGGGCGGAGCTGGCAGCGTGTAGGTGGCGTATGGAGTACTGCACCAGCAGAAGAGGGTAACTATATGATTCGTGCAGTCGTGAAATATCCAGTGAATGCACCTGTACTCACACAACCGACGAGCACCTATACCAATCAGTCGACATTTGCTGTGTCTGGAACTTCTCCAGCTTCAGGAGCCCAGATCAAGGTATATAATGGAAAAGAAGTAGCGGGAACAACGACAGTGGAGAATGGAAAATTTAAGCTGAATGTTAAACTTCGTGCAGGGGTTAATGCCATTACTGCCGAGGCGGTAGTTAACGGGAAAACGACCGATCGCTCCCTTCCAGTTGTGATCATCTTGGATCAGACAGCACCTGTGTTAACTGTCCTTACACCTGAAGAAGGAAGTCGAACTAACACAGAAGTGGTTCATGTGACGGGCGATGTACAGGACCAATTCCTCGATAAAGTGACCATTAACGGACAGAAGGTGAAATTGGAGCAAGACAGAAGTTTTAATCACCGCGTACTTGTGAATGAGGGCAAGAACACGATTACAATCATTGCGACAGATATTGCAGGCAATAAAACAACCGTGACACGGACTGTTTATGTGGAAACGTCTTTGCCTGAACTGACCAATATCTCTCCGGCTGAGGATGTACGGATTGTGGCAGGAGAAACTGTAACGGTTTCGTTCGACAGTATCCCCAAATTACAGGCCTCTTTCCGGATTGAACTGCCATCCAATTTGAGCACACAGGCTGGCGCAGAGATTCCATTGTTGGAAACGGAACCTGGTCATTATACAGGGACCTATACCACTGCATCTTCGCTGGTGCTTGAGGGTGGAGTGATCGTGATCCGTGCTCAGGATGCAGCAGGAAATAAAGTCGAGGTGGAAGCGCCAGGACGGTTATTCGTATCTGCAGCAGAAGCTCCGGACACGAATGTGCCAGTTGACGAAAATCTGTTACCTTAATCGAAGCATCACAGAGATGCTTATAATCCAGCTTCAAATTGAAACAGAAACGATGATTTGAAAATGTAAAGTGAAAAGCCGACAAGCCCAAAGAAGAGGGGGTTGTCGGCTTTTTGTATGTAAATTCAAGAAGTATTGCCTAAGATTCGTTCAATGATATTGCATATGATGCATGAACTTAATGAAACAGCATATGTGTTCAATATGAAGACTGGAGGAACGATCTGTGGGTATTGAGAAATCACAACCGTTAAGAAGCAAATGGCTAAAAACAAAGCAGCTTATCAATAATGATTCAATAAAACCGTTCATACCTGATACACAAAAGTTTAACAAGGTGAATCTAAAATCCATGATAGCCAGATATGGAATGTTATATATCAAGCCTGAAATAGGAACTCATGGAGTGGGCGTCATTAAGGCTGAGATGGAAAATCAACATGATTTTGCGTATCAGATGAATCAAAAACGTCTGACGTTTAATAGCTTTGATTCGTTCTATAAAAGTCTTGCACACGTTGTGAAACAGCGAAGCTATCTCATTCAAAGAGGAATACATCTGCTAAAACACAACAACAGGCGCTTTGACATCCGGGTCATGGTACAGTTAAGCCCAGAACAGCAGTGGGAAGCAACGGGGGTTATCGGTCGACTTGGACATTCCAAAAAAATAGTAACCAATTATCATAACGGCGGTCAGCCAATGGATATTCATAAGCTTCTGGAATCTCATGTGTCCGCAAAGCGCAGAAATGAACTGATTCAGGAGATGAATAAGCTGGGTGTTGGGATAGCTCGTCATATGAACAAGAAATACAAGCGATTGAAGGGAATTGGCGTGGATATTGGACTGGATCAAAGTCTGACACCTTGGGTCATTGAAGTGAATGCCAAGCCGGACCCTTATATTTTTAAACAATTAAAAGACAAGACGATGTATCGCAAGGTAATTCGGTATTTCCGCCATACGGATCATAAGCCATAAAATATCTTCAGCTTAACTTTGGACATCCTTGATTCCGAATTGTTAC
The DNA here is from genome assembly GCF_001636635.1 of Paenibacillus sp. O199. Lineage (NCBI taxonomy): Bacteria > Bacillati > Bacillota > Bacilli > Caryophanales > Paenibacillaceae > Paenibacillus > Paenibacillus sp. O199. The sequence continues at coordinate 351,920 of NZ_LGRP01000007.1, read as the reverse complement.
ATGCAGAGAAAGCTTCCTATTATCACGACTTGGTGAGCAGGAAGCTTTTTTGCTTGTTTTCTTAAGAAGGTCATTCTAATTCATGTCGTAATTTTATATAGTTATTGTCGTAAGTTCCTATTAAAATTAGATCAGGTCTGTGTTAATTTATAGTTAGATGTCAGAATATCATATAGTATGGAGGTTAATCATAGTGACCATTCGAATAGGTAAAATAAGCTTATGGCACGTACATGCCTGGGATTATATTAAACAGGCTCAGGAGCACGAAGATACGGTGATGGCTGCTGTATGGGATGAAGATGCCGAGCGCGGACAGGAAGCTGCTGAACGTTTGAACGTGCCATTCTATGCTTCGCTGGAAGATATGCTGGCACAGGACAACATCGATGCCGTCATTGTGGATGCACCGACACGTCTTCACGAAGAGGTGATCACTGCTGCTGCGAAAGCGGGCAAACACATTTTTACAGAAAAAGTTATCGCTTCAACGATTAAAGAAGTAAATACGATCATTTCGGATGTACAGGATAACGGAGTGAAAATGACGGTATCTTTACCGCGTTTGAACGATGGATATACATTAACGATTCAAGATGTTCTGAACCAAGGACTACTTGGTAAGGTGACTTATGTTCGTGTGCGTTTATCGCATAACGGTGCGATTGGCAATTGGCTGCCTGAGCATTTTTATCATCTGGAAGATTGTCAGGGCGGGGCATTAATTGACCTCGGTTGTCATCCGATGTATCTGACGAATCTGTTCCTAGGTCAAGAAGTGACTGGGGTTAATGCTAATTTCGGATATGTTACTGGAAAAGAAGTGGAAGATAACGCGGTTGCTACGTTATTTACGGATTCCGGAGCAATCGGTGTAGTCGAGGCTGGGTTTGTGAACAGTCATTCGCCGTTTGCGATAGAGGTTCATGGTACGGAAGGCACACTTTTATACGGAACACCAGAGGATAAGCTGCTAATCCGCACGAATGTTGGTTCAGATCAACAGAAGGAATGGACAGAGATTCCTTTGCTGGACAGAAGAGAAAGCGCATTCAGCCAGTGGGTATCCCATATTCAGAATGATACGATTGCTACCGAGAATTTGCAGACGGCTACTCAATTGACTCGCCTGATGGAGGCTGCCAACCTTTCTGCGAAGGAAGGGCGCAAAATCTCCTTGAAAGAGTTACAGGGATAGGGTTTGGGAGGTGCCGCATTGAGCCGATATCCTTTTGAGAAGATGCTTGAACGACAGGATATCCTGGAAAGACTGGATGTCTCGATCCTGTGGGGACACTACGAGATACGAGTTCTGCGATTTCATCTGACTTCTTTTCCAGCAGGCAGAATCGTTGATTTTCATAACCATGCGGAATTCGAGTTACATTTCATCCCGAGAGGGAAAGGAAAAGTCATTCTGGGGGATGAGATGCATCCGCTCTCTGAAGGCATGCTGTATTTAACGGGTCCGGGTCTTGTTCATTATCAGGAGGCGGATTCCCAAGAGGCCATGGATGAACTATGCCTGCATGTGGATATCATTGAACATCCCAGAGAGGGTGTAGATCCGTGGGAGGCAGCAGAGTCAGAGGAAACGATCGAAAAGCTTAGAACACTTCCTCTTGCTCCGGTACATGATTATCATCGCGCCATGAACTGTTTCCTGGAAGCTTATGAGGCTTGTGACCGTAAACTGATTGGATATTACACGTCCATTAAGCAGCAGGTGATCAGTATTCTGCTGAAAACCGTCCGAGCCTACGATATCGGGGGGAATCGGGCGGAGGCTCCTGTGCGAGACATGTCTGTGTACAGGTACGATTATGCCATTCAGTATATGGAGGCAAATCATCCCTCAGCAGTAACGCTGGAGAATGTAGCGGAGAAGCTACATATTAGCAGCAGACAACTGCAACGAATCTTTTATCAGGTTCAGCCGGAAATGCCTTTCAGCCGTGTGTTGGAGGATATCCGCCTGCGCGCGGTGTGCCGCAATCTGGAAGAAAGTCATGTTTCCATCGAACAAATTGCCCTGGCTTCAGGGTTTACCAATGCTAATTATTTACATGCTGTTTTTCGCAAGCGTCTGGGGATGACCCCATCGGCTTTCCGTAAAATGAAACAACCAAACCAAAAGTGAGGGTGATTAGATATGAGTAAAACGTATCGTGTAGGGATTATTGGCTGTGGCGGGATTGCAAACGGCAAACATCTGCCAAGTTTGAGCAAGCTTGATAATGTAGAACTGGTTGCTTTCTGTGATATCGTTCAGGAACGTGCAGAAGAAGCCAAAGAAAAGTATGGTAGTTCCGAAGCACAGGTATACACGGATTATCAAGAATTACTTCAGGATGAAACGATTGATATTGTTCATGTTCTTACGCCAAATATCTCTCACGCAGAGATTTCTATTGCTGCACTGGAAGCCGGAAAACACGTCATGTGTGAAAAACCAATGGCCAAGACATCTGCTGAAGCGCAAAAAATGCTTGAAGCAGCCGAGCGTACTGGTAAAAAACTGACCATCGGATACAATAACCGTTTCAGAGAAGACAGCTTGTACCTGAAGCAGCTGTGTGAAGCTGGCGAACTGGGTTCGATTTACTTTGCCAAAGCACATGCGATCAGAAGAAGAGCGGTACCTACTTGGGGTGTTTTCCTTGATGAGGAGAAACAAGGTGGCGGACCGTTGATTGACATCGGTACACATGCACTTGACCTGACGCTGTGGATGATGGATAACTATCAACCAAAGGTTGTTCTGGGCACAACTCATCACGAGCTTTCACAAAGAGAAAATGCAGCGAATGCATGGGGCCCGTGGGACCCGAAAAAATTCTCGGTTGAAGATTCCGCTTTTGGTATGATTGTAATGGAGAATGGCGCGACGATCATGCTGGAATCCAGCTGGGCGCTCAATTCACTGGACGTGGATGAAGCGAAATGCAGCTTGAGCGGAAGCGAAGCGGGCGCTGATATGAAGAATGGCCTGCGCATCAATGGAGAGAAATTCAGCCGTTTGTACACCAACGAAATTGAACTGAGTGCAGGCGGGGTCGCTTTCTACGATGGAAAAAGTGAAAGTGCACCGGATGTAGAGATGAGAAAATGGATTGAAGCGATCGATAAAGATCTGGAGCCAGTTGTAACTCCTAAACAGGCTTTGGTGGTTTCACAGATCCTGGAGGCACTCTATGAGTCCGCTCGTACAGGTAAAGCCGTTTACATGAACGAATCCAATTAAGCCTAAAATACATTCCAGAAACCTTTATCCTCATCAGGAGGATAAAGGTTTTTGTTCTTTTATACGCTATCCATTTGTCTATACCGTGCCTTACTTCTGTACGTATATAGAGAGAATAATCCAAATTAAAAAGATGTTTCTGTCTAATGCAGATGCATCTTTTTTTATTTGGAAAACGGGTCGAGTTGAAAACTATTTTTAAATATATTCAAAAAAGTATTGCATATCTGTTTAGTCGGAATTATATTAATGGTATAAGGTCTAGACCATTTACAGATCGGAGTGTTTGCATGTCCAGTACGTTTTCATTTCGTTTTGAAAAAGTATCTACCAAAAAGGTCAGTGAATTTATTAGAGAACAACTGGAAGAAGCCATCATACTCAAAGAATTAATGAGTGAAGAACAGCTTCCGTCGGAACGAGAACTGGCCGAGATTTTTAATGCAAGTCGCATTACGGTACGTGAGGCGTTATCTACGTTGGAAGACAAAGGTCTGATAGAGAAGCGCGTGGGGGCTAAGGGTGGAACGTTTGTCTTGCCTCTGACAGCCAATTCTCATAAACGCACAAGAGAAGAAATTAAAAGGGATTGGGAACAGATGCTGAAAGTGTTTGAATACCGGACCATTATTGAGCCGGAAGCGGCTTTTCTGGCTGCTGAGCGGATTACCGCAGGCGAGCTGGAGCTGCTGGAAGCTTATATGGAGCAAAGCATTGAACCTCATTGTACAAGGGAATGGTTTCGGGCTCTGGATGTGAAGTTCCATCTAACCATTGCCAAGGCATCCGGGAATCCATACTGCGAGGCGGCCGTGAGACAGATCCGAACAAAAATTAATCCGGCATTGGACCTAATGCCATATGATGACCGAATCCGCTCCGTCAATCATGGGATACATATGGAGATTCTTGCAGCACTGAAAGCACATGACAGCATCAAGTCCCGGGAGACTATGAAAAGACACATCGAATTCTCGGCTGATGCGATCTATGCCCGACTGGTATCAGAATCGGATGACAAAGAAGGGAATGAGAACTAATGGACCAATCACAACTATATCAACGTGCACAAGCATTGCAGCCCCAACTCATTGCCTGGCGGAGAGATTTCCATCGCCATCCGGAAATCGGCTATGAAGAATTCAGAACGTCAGAGATCGTAGCCAAACACTTGGAAAGTCTGGGTCTTGAAGTGACGCGTAATGTCGGAAAAACCGGAGTTGTAGGCTTGTTGAGAGGAGAGACAGAGGGCCCCACTTTTGCACTTCGGGCAGATATGGACGCATTGCCTATACAAGATCAGAAGTCGGCTGAGTACAGTTCGCAAGTAGAAGGCAAGGCGCATCTGTGCGGGCATGATGCACATACAACCATTCTGATGGGAGCGGCGGAGCTGCTAACGAGCCTCGGCCGACCGAAAGCGGGCAACATCAAATTTGTGTTTCAGCCTGCGGAGGAAGGATTGGCAGGTGCACGTGCCATGATTCAGGATGGGGTACTGGAGAATCCGAAAGTGGACGCGATTGCAGGATTGCATATGACTCCGGGACAAGATACGGGTACCGTCGGGGTAAGCAAAGGTGTGGCGTTTGCCTCGGCAGATCGTCTGGTGATTCGGGTACTTGGCAAGGGTGGACATGCTGCGAGGCCGCATGAAGGTATCGATGCCATTGCCGTATCTGCTCAGGTCATCACTGCACTACAGAACCTGGCTAGTCGTATGGTAGACCCGCTGGAGCCGGTTGTGGTAACGATCGGTAAAATAACTGGAGGCTACATGGGAACCGCCATTGCACCAGAGGTTGAGATGATCGGCACGGTTCGAACACTCTCCCCTGCCATTCGTGAACGCATGCCAGCCTTGATTGAACAGGTCGTAAGTGGTGTGTGCAGTTCGTTCGGGGCGGGCCATGAAGTCATCTATGGTGATGGCTACCCCGTTGTGGTTAACGATCTGGGCATGGTGGACCTGCTTGCGGAGACCGTTGATGGACTCGAATGGGCGAAGGGATGGAGTAGTATTCCGCCATCTACGGGTGGCGAAGATTTCGCATTCTATTGTGAACAGATTCCGGGTGTTTTCTTCCGATTGGGTTCAGGGAACGAGGAAGAGCGAACCCGTTACCCGCTTCACCATCCGATGTTCGATCTGGATGAGACGGTCATGCCTTATGGTGTAGGCATGCTGTCCGCCGTAGCGCTTGAATATTTGGCAAGACATACAACTTCTTAGGGGGAGCATGGAAAATGAAAAAAAGACAATGGACTAGCATGTGGATCACATTATTGGCTGTAGTACTGGTACTGAGCGCTTGCGGTGGTAAGAGTACGGATAGCAATTCGGCATCCAGTGAATCTGGCAGCGGTACTGTTGCCAGCACTACACTTACAATCGCAGCTGCTACGGATATTGAGAGCTTTGACCCGCACAACAACAATAATACATCCAGTGAAGCAGTACTGGTCAACGTATATGATTATCTGATCAAAAATGATAGTGAACAGAAGAAGGTTCCAGGTCTCGCGACTTCATGGGAGCAAGTGAATGACACCACATGGCGCTTTAAGCTCCGTGAAGGCGTGACCTTCCATAACGGTGATCCATTCACATCAGCAGATGTGAAGTATACACTGGAGCGCGTAGCTAAAGACAGCACACTGAAACAAAACAGCTACTTCAAAAACATTGTTGAAGTGAAAGCGATCGATGAACATACGGTAGATATTATTACAGACGGACCAGATCCGTTGCTGCTTAACCGTCTGTCCAAAATGGGGGCAGGCATCTTGCCAGCAAAATATATTAAGGACAATGGGTTCGATAAATTCCTGAAACAACCGGTTGGCACAGGTCCATACAAATTCAGCAAATGGACAAAAGATGATCGCGTTGAAGTGGTGAAAAATGAAAATTACTTCGATGGTGAACCGAAATGGAATGAGGTTGTATTCCGTGTCATCCCGGAAGCTTCCACACGTGTATCGGAACTGCTGGCTGGTGGTGTTGATATCGCAGCATCCATACCGTCGACAGATATTGCTCGCATTGAAGGCGAAGCAGACAAAAAGATCGTCAAAGCACCGATTCAGCGTGTACTTCAGTTGATTTTCCGCCAAACAGAGGGCAGCGTCACAGCTGATCCGAAGGTTCGGGAGGCCATTGATCTGGCGATTGACAAGCAGGGCATTGTAGACAGCATTGCCGGAGGTGCAGGTATTGTGACTCGCACATCCGTAACGCCTGGCAACTTTGGGGCAGATCCTTCGTTGTACAAAACATCGCTTTATGATCAAGAGAAGGCGAAGCAACTGTTGCAGGAAGCAGGTTATGCAGAAGGTGAAGCGGAGATGACCATCTCGGTATCCTCTCAATACAAAGAGCCTGCCGAAGTCGTGGCAGCGATGCTGGAGCAAGTGGGCTTCAAAATTAACCTGGACGTGCTGGAACCAAGTGCTTTCAGTGAACGTTACAGTTCCAAGTCATTCAAGGAAATCTTCATGATCGGAATTGGTAATTCCCTCTTTGATGCTTCAAATAACTACAATCGTTACATGTTGGAAGAGGCCAAAGGTGAGTCGGACTATAACAATCCGGAAGTGGAGAAATTGCTCCAGTCTGCGCTGATCAACATGGACCCGGCTTCCAGGGAGAAAGAGTACCAGCAAGTACAGCAAATTCTTGCTGAAGATCGCCCAGCTGTGTATCTGTACCAGATGGAAGGGGTTTATGGTACCGATAGCCGTGTGAACTTCAAGCCGCGTAGTGATGAAATGTTCTATGCTGACGAGATTACACCTGCACAGTAACTTCAGACAGAACAACCTGTTATGACAACGATAAGCCGAGAACGGCAGGGACTGCACCACGTTCCTGTCGTTCTTTTTTAAAAGGAGGTGGACAGAGAAATGGGCAAATATGTACTGAAGTCACTACTGCAGGTTATACCGGTTCTGTTCATTGTTTCGTTAATCGTATTTATATTGGTCCGCGTCACGGGTGATCCGGTAGCTCTGATGCTGCCCGAAACAGCTACTGCAGAAGACCGCGCTGTATTAACGCAGGCACTCGGACTGGACCAGCCGTTATACACGCAGTATATGAAGTTCCTTGGCAGCGCCTTGCAGGGAGACTTTGGTCAATCCTTCCGTTATGGAGAACCGGCTTTACAGCTTGTACTGGAACGATTGCCGGCCAGCTTTGAACTGGCTGTTGCAGCGATGTTTTTTGCCATTGTTATGGCTGTACCGCTTGGAGTTGCCTCAGCAGTCAAACGAAATACGTTTACCGATCTGATCATCTCCGGGATATCGGTCATTGGTAAAGCTATGCCGAATTTTTGGATGGGTATCATGCTCATTTTGTTATTTTCCGTGATGTGGGGAGTTTTACCTGTATCCGGCCGCGGCGGAGTATCACATCTGATATTGCCAGCCTTTACGCTAGGGGTAGGGCTTGCTGCACAAATGACTCGTCTGATTCGCTCCAGCATGCTGGAAATTCTGAGTCAGGATTACATCCGTACAGCACGGAGCAAAGGGCTTGGCCGGATGGTCGTGATTGGCAAACATGCGTTTCGCAACGGATTGATTCCGGTCGTGACGATTATGAGTTTGCAGTTCACAAGCTTAATTGGTGGAACATTGATTACGGAGACGGTATTCTCCTGGCCCGGGCTAGGTCAGTTGCTGGTTGTTGCAGTCAACACCCATGACATGGCGATTGTACAGGCCGCCGTTTTTGTCATTGCGTTTATCGTCGTTGTAACCAATATTTTGACAGATGTGGCCTACCGACTGCTTGATCCACGCATTAAATACGATTAGAAGGAGGTGCAATCGATGACAGGCAGCAATGAAATGCCAATGCCGGGTGCAGAACAGGAACAAGAGAATGTACGTACACCAACAGGACTTCGCTATATCTGGAGACAACTGATCATCAGCAAGACCGGAATATTTGGCGCTGTGCTCGTATTGTTGGTTGTGTTAATCGCCATATGTGCACCTCTGTTAACGAGTCATGATCCTGGTGCAGTGAATCCTCTCAATCGTCTTAAACCGCCAGCTTGGCTTGATGGGGGAACGGCTGAATACTGGCTGGGTACGGATAATCTGGGCAGGGACATGTGGAGCCGAATCGTATATGGTGCGCGGGTTTCATTAATTGTAGGTATGGGAGCAGTCATCGTGTCCGGAATCATTGGTGCTATTCTTGGTCTCTTGTCCGGATTTTACGGAAAATGGCTGGATGCGGTTATTATGCGCGTGGGTGATGCATTCATGGCTATCCCTACGATTCTGTTTATGCTCGTTGTGATGGCTATTGTAGGACCAGGGATTACGACGCTGATTTTGGTTATCGGTGTGACGAACTGGGTGCCTTTCACCCGTGTGGTCCGCAGTGAAGTGTTGAGTATCAAGGAACGGGACTTTGTACACGCTGCCAGATCAATCGGTGCCAAGAATGGGAGATTGATTCTAAAACATATTCTGCCGAATATTTTATCTTCCTTTATCGTGATCTGCGGTATGAATGTTGGGACCACGATTATTATGGAAGCTTCGCTCAGTTTCCTGGGCCTGGGCATTAAACCACCTGACATTTCCTGGGGAGGCATGCTCAGTGATGGAAGACAATATGTTGCAACAAGCTGGTGGGTGGCAACTTTCCCTGGACTAGCAATTACGCTGACGGTTCTTGGTGTCATTTTCCTGGGAGATTGGCTGCGCGATGTACTTGATCCACGTACGGATACAAACAAGAAATAAGATGAACGGAGAAGGGAGCCATGCACATGAACAAAAGACCGATCTTGCCAGAGGACTTAGTTCAATACCGCTGGGTTAGCGAGCCTGTAATCAATCAAGATGGTCAGGTGGCATACGTTGAACAGACGATTGATCAGCAGAAAAATGAGTATATTACGCAAATTCGTGGCGTTTCACTTGATGGTAGTGGGGACAAGCCGCTTACAGACGGCGTAAAGGATTCATCTCCTTCTTGGTCACCAGATGGAACACAACTCGCTTTTTTACGATTGGAAAGTGGGGGTAAAGGGTTATGGGCCCTTGCGTCAGGTGATACAAAGGCTATAAATCTCATCTCCCCTGAGCGCAAGCTTTTACAATTTGTCTGGTCCCCGGATGGGCAATATATTGCGTTTACAAGCAAAGTTGAAGCGATAACTGACAAAACATCAAAGACAAACGAATCACCTAAAGTTAAAGTAACTCCCCTGAGAGGCAAGGTCTTTGAGCGCACGACACCCAAGGCAGAAGGCTCCGGCTGGTGGGATGGTCTGTATAGCCATCTGTTTGTATATGAGATCGGAAATGGAACCATTACACAGGTAACAACCGGATCATGGAATGTTGCTGCTCCGGTATGGTCGCCAGACGGTCAGGCTATTTCCTTTATTTCTAAGCAGGTACAGGATGAGGGGCTGGATGCCGATCTGTTGTACTTTGTGGATGTACATACCGTGAATCTGGCAAGCGGTGAGCAGCGCAGAGTAACGGATTCCAGTCTTCAGGTGAGCCAGTTCGCATATTCACCCGATGGAGAGCAACTGATTCTGATTGCCAGCGACCGAGAGTACGGAAGTGGCAGTCACAACAGACTATATGAAGTGCCGAGTAGTGGAGGTATTCCAAAGCAGCTGGCACCTGATGTTGATATGCAGTTGGGGAACGCAGCACTTGGGGATATGAAATCGGCAAGCCCATCTCCGTCGCCACTGATAGATGACCATCATGCGCAACGTACGACATATGTACTGGGCACCCAGGGTGGAAATGTGGACCTGTATCAAATCACCGAGGATGGGTATTGCCAAGCCGTGACGGGAAGCGGGGAGAAGGATGTATACCAATATACCCTGTCACCTGATGGTAAGACGCTGGTCATTGGCGCATTGACTGAGGATCACCCTGGAGAACTGTACCGTGTGGATATTAACAGTAGTGATATGTTCAGACTCACTCGGCGAAACGATGAATTTTTGGCAGGCTTGGAAGTCAATGTACCTGAGCGTGTCGAGTTTACATCGTCGGACGGATGGCCCATTCAAGGTTGGTTGATGAAGCCGGTTATGCAGAAATCGGACACGAAAGTGCCGATGATATTACAGATTCATGGTGGACCGCACGCCATGTATACAGGCATCTTCAGCCACGAAATGCAGACACTTGCTGCACAGGGATATGCCGTTCTATGGGTAAATCCCCGGGGAAGTATGGGATACGGGCAGGAATTCGCCAGAGCTTGCCGAGGAGATTTTGCCGGGGGAGACTGTCGTGATCTGCTTGAGGCGATGGACTATGCACTGGCAACATATGATTTTCTGGATGAAACACGTCTTGGTATTGGTGGAGGCAGTTACGGAGGCGTCATGACTAACTGGATCGTAGCTCATACCCATCGATTTAAGGCGGCAGTAACGCAGCGTTGTATATCCAATTGGTTGTCCCTGTATGGAACCAGTGATATTGGAATCTCCTATGTGGAGGGGGTAATTGGCGGCAATCCGACAGAACATGCAGACATGTTATGGGCCCGTTCTCCCCTTGCTCATGCGCACAAGATTGAAACGCCACTTCTGATTATGCATGGAGAGCAGGATTATCGTACACCGATCGCACAGGCGGAGGAGTTATATACTACGTTAAAACGATATGGAAAAACGACCAAACTGATTCGATATCCAGGCTCCAATCACACGTTGATCAAAAGCGGAAAACCCTCGCTGCGCGTGGATAGCTTTGAACAGGTCAATGCCTGGTTTAATCAATATCTCAAAGATGGAGAGGGCGGAGCATGAGCCGTGTTCAGTTATCCATTCCTGTAGCTCTGCTAGTCGAAAATGTTCTGACGAGCGGTGAACCGAGCGAATTAATCATTGATCGTTTACAGAGAAAAGAGTTCTCTTCGTTGTTATCCAAGATCAAGGAACCAACGATGGATCTGGTGGAGAGACTGGACACAGCAGCTGAAGTGGGAGACAACTGGGAAGAGGCCATACGCAGCAGGGTTTATGAATTCAAATTTTTGCATATTAACGCCCTGAAAAGACTGCTCTATTTCCGGTTCGATCTCAAGGCAGATCAGGATTATATCCAGGAAGATCTGACACTGAAAGATATTCATTTGACCTTGCAAGAGACCGAGTTGCTGCAATTGTTAGTTGGCAGACAGTGGATTGTGCAAGAAGAACAAGGTAAAGACCAGAGAGACAAGGACAGAGACACATCGTTAAGTATCCCTGTTCATATCCGATTAAAGTACTAGCTAAACACATTTATGGAGCCAAAAGCCGCGATTTTCGCGGTTTTTTTATTTGAAGCAGCTCCGTTTTCTATAAAAAAGTGACTTGACTTTTGCAGACGTTTAAGCAGGTACTTGACATCCGTATGGTATATTATAAAAAGCTCTTTTAATGGTGAACACATGATAATCATACAAGATGGGGTGTACGTGATGTATCAATATAAGGATCAGGAATATGAAGCTGTACATTTTGAGGGACGTGATTTGCGTTATGGAGAACTAATCAGCTGTGTTTTCAAACAGTGTACCTTTATGAACGCTTCGATGGAAGAAATCGAGACAAGCAACTGCCGTTTTATCGAATGTGACTTTAAAGGTGCTTCCATGAATGGCTCCATTCATAGAGAATCGGCGTTTGAAAACTGCTTATTTGGTGGTGCTAATCTATTTGCTTCCAAATTCACCTCCTGCAAGATGACGGGATCGGACTTTTCCGGTGCACAAATGGATGGTATTACACTAAGTCAGGGTGATTGGTCTTATACGAATCTGAGACATACCCGATTGGGCAAACAGGATTTGCGAGGAATTCGTTTCTTTGAAGCCGACTTTACGGACACGGATTTTACCAAAGCGGATCTGAGAGACTGTGATCTCACAAGAGCAGTTTTAAGCAGAGCCAAGCTGCAAGGGGCCGATCTTAGAGGCGCTAATCTGGAAGGAATCGATCTGAAATCATTGGATATTAAAGGCGTACGTTTGGATCGCGAACAAGCTGTTCTGTTTGTACGCTCTTATGGTGCGAAAGTAGATTAAGTTGAACATATACTGCTACAGTTTAGGCCAGTATTATAGAAACTTCAAAACTTTAAAAACGTCATAAACTGTATGAAGCCACCAAAAAGGTGGCTTTTTTGGCATGAATGATTTCCATTTAAAACAAATTTTGAAGGAATAAGAGATATAACCAAGGAATAGTAAACATAAGTTTCAAATAAAAGGAGGCCATTATGACGACTGCATTAATTACTATTGTTGCTGTTATTGGTTTTGGGATTATAACAGGCACAATCACTATGGTTATGATATTTAAACTGCTTCGTAACAATAAACACAAACAGCATTTTCAAAAAAGCATTTTAACGGAGGGAATTCCCGCAGAGGCGGTTATTCATGATATTACACAAACTTCATCCAGTATGGATGGAAGGCCTGGAGTGCGACTGGATTTGACCGTAACCCAAGTTGACGGCCGTACCTTTCCCACGATTGTAGAGACATATATCCCGGTTACACATATTCCCCAATTTCAGAAAGGAAATGTCATTCACGTAAGATACATTGTAAACGGAAATGAACGAAAGGTTGAGGTAGAGGATGCCTATGTTCCGTGAATTTGACTGTTGAACGCAGCGTTGGGATAAATACTTTCATTAAAATGATTCAGGTTCTACATTGACTAGAAGTATGAACTGGTTTAGAATTAATTTATCTTGATAATCTAGATACTTTATTTTCGAGATAAATTGATAGAAGAATCGAGGCAGTTCATATGAAAATTAATCACTTAAACTTAACGGTAACTGACGTTATTGAGGTTCAACATTTTCTCGAAACATATTTTGGATTAACCTGTTACGTCAATGCAGGTAAAGCATTTGCGGCTATGACCGACGACGATGGATTTTTATTAAACTTAATGTATGGCAAGGATATCAAATATCCAGAAACTTTCCATGTAGGGTTCCCACAAGACAGTAAGGAAGAGGTGGATAACTTGAACCAACGTCTCAAGAACGATGGAATTCAGGTAGAAAGCCCGGCTATTGTTCATGGTTCCTACACCTTTTATCTTCAGGCGCCAGGTGGAATCACACTTGAAGCATACTGTCTCATCGAAGGGGAAGATCCAACCAAAGGACCTCGTCCATCATTTGGAAAACTATAAAAATGAATTCCACTGAAGCCACGCAATTTCGTGGCTTTTTTTGTATTCTACGATAATCTGATTATAAAATGAATTTGTTGAAAAATGACAAAGTGATAAATTTTATTTATCGAAATGAAATTGAATTTCATTCATGAAAGTTTCATGAGTTCGTTTACATACCATAGAAAATATTTTATAATTGTCATCGGAAGAACAATAACTAACTAAAAGTTATTAAGTGTTAAAAATATATTAAAAAGACGTAACGTCAAGAGACATCATGAAAGAAGGCAATCAGTAAATGAACTCATTTTTTGTAGATTCCAATGGAAACTTAAAAACCTCTTTGAAAGGTAAGGATGTTCTGTCCAATCCCATGTTGAACAAGGGTACTGCCTTTAACGAAGAAGAAAGAAGAGAGCTTAACCTGAATGGCATCTTGCCACCGATGGTTTTAAATATTGAAGAACAAGTGACTCGAGTATATCAGCAATTGCAGAATGAATCGGATAATTTGCGGAAAAGCATCATGCTTAGTGATTTGTTCAACCGAAATATTGTACTATTCTACCGTCTAATGAAGGATCACCTTAGTGAAATGCTGCCGATTGTGTACACACCTACGGTCGGACAAGCTATTCAGGAATATAGCCATCAGTACCACAGACCGGGTGGTCTATATTTATCCATTAATGATATGGACGGGCTGGAGGAAGCTTTCCGCAACAGTGGATTACAAGCTGGAGATGTGGATTTGATTGTGGTGACCGACTCGGAAAGTATTCTGGGCATCGGAGACTGGGGCGTTGGCGGCATTAAAATTGCCATTGGTAAACTCGCGGTATACACAGCAGCCGTAGGCGTTGATCCAAGCCGCGTATTACCTGTTGTGCTGGACGTCGGAACCAATAATCCCAAATTGCTGAATGATCCATTGTATGTGGGCAACCGTCATGAACGGATTCGCGGGGAAAAATATGATCAATTTATCGAAGCCTTTGTGAAAGAAACAACAAAGTGGTTCCCGGATATCCTGCTTCACTGGGAAGACCTGGGCAGCGTGAATGCCAGAAATATTATACAGAAATACGGGGAAGAACTGCTTACGTTTAATGATGATATTCAGGGAACGGGTGCGGTTACACTTGCGGCGATTATGTCCGGAGTTCAAGTGACGGGTGTGCCTCTTCGTGAGCATCGTATCCTTGTATTTGGTCCAGGGGCCGCTGGTATTGGTAACGCGGATCAGATTCTTGACGCCATGATGGAAGAAGGACTTGAGAGGGAGGAAGCGGAGAACCGGTTCTGGGCTTTCGATTACCGTGGAATCCTTACTGATGAGACGGAAGGCCTATTTGAATTCCAGAAACCATATGTGCGCAAAGCTGCGGAAGTGGAAGATTGGGCATTGAATGAGCAAGGGCAGGTCAGCTTGCTGGAAGCTGTGAAACAGATCAAACCAACGATTCTGATCGGCACTTCTGGTGTAACAGGTGCCTTTAATGAACAAGTTATCAAAGAAATGGCGAAGCATGTGGAACGTCCAATCATTATGCCAATGTCCAACCCGACCTCACTTGCCGAAGCAGCACCAAGAAGTCTGATTGAATGGACGGATGGCAAAGCATTGATTGCAACAGGTAGTCCATTTGAATCTGTCATGTTTAATGACACTTTATATGAAATTGGTCAATCCAATAATGCTTTTGTGTTCCCTGGTTTGGGCCTGGGAGCGATTGTTGCAAAAGCATCAAAGTTCACCAAAAACATGTTCACCGCAGCTGCAGTAGCCGTAGCTAATTCGGTAGACTCCTCTGCTCCAGGTGCTCCACTTCTGCCAAGAGTGAAAGAGCTGCATGCTGTTTCGTACAAAGTTGCAGTGGCAGTCGCTAAGGCGGCAGTGGAAGATGGCGTTGCGCGTGTAGAGCTGAAAGACGTTGAAGAGGCGGTAAAAGCTGCCATGTGGCATCCAGTGTACAAACCGCTGTATGCGGCCGTTTAATAATTGAAATAAATTGAATACAGCGCATGGTGACTATAAATCCATGAGGGTCGGGTGTAAGATGGAGTTTAAAAGGATCGACATGATTTCTCGCCTTGACCCATGGCTGTATTCCATGTTAAGTTTCTGATATTAAATTGTGGAGCTTTTAAAGGGGGATAGAGCGATGACTGAATTAGAGGTTGTAGATGTTTATGTGAACCTGTCAACGAACATGAACACTGACATGGTTCACAACATAACTAATCAGAATCCGGCACTTTATCCTCCTATGCATAGATCATCTTGGCGTTAAATTTTTGGACGCCAGGTTTCTTTATCGTATAGTCAGGTTGATGTAACGCAAAAAAGCACCGGTGAATGGGGGCTTTTTTGCGTTTTTTCATTTGAGGATATTCTAATCACTATGACAGAAGGAATGTGTCATTCATTCAAGGGCGGACTGAAATTCTGATTATGTTCAAATATAAAGTGAGGGACCATGTCGTGGTAAATACCCCGTCGGTTAACTTTTATATTTCACATAAAAAGGATGATCTTTATGTCTTTAATCAACGTTACCAACCTAACCTTTGCCTATGATGGCAGTTACGATAATATATTTGAAAATGTGAGTTTTCAGCTGGACTCGGATTGGAAATTGGGCTTTACCGGAAGGAACGGCAGAGGTAAAACGACATTCCTCCAACTGCTGCTTGGTAAATATGAATACAGCGGAACTATTTCTGCGAATGTCAGCTTTGAGTACTTTCCTTTTCAGGTTGAGAATAAAGGAGCTATGACCCTCGATATCATTGAAGATGCTTATCCTGAATATTTACAATGGCAGCTTGTGCGTGAGCTTAACCTGTTAAAAGTTTCGGAAGATATCCTGTATCGGCCTTTCGATTCCTTGTCTAACGGAGAACAAACGAAGGTGATGCTGGCTGCCTTGTTTCTGAAGGATAATCGATTTTTGCTCATTGATGAACCTACCAATCATCTCGATATTCATGCCAGAAAACTCGTTAGTAATTATCTTCGCAGCAAAAGTGGATTTATTCTGGTGTCACATGATCGATCCTTTTTGGATAACAGCGTAGACCACATCCTGTCCATTAATAAAAATAACATCGAGATTCAGAAAGGGAACTTCTCCGCTTGGTGGGAAAATAAACAAAGGCAAGATCAGTTTGAACTTGCAAATAATGAAAAATTAATAAAGGACATCAAGCGTTTATCCGATTCTGCCAAACGGACGGGTGGATGGTCGCATGAAGTGGAAAGAACCAAAAATGGTACGAGAAATTCCGGTTCTAAGGTGGATAAAGGCTATATTGGACACAAGGCTGCCAAAATGATGAAACGTTCCAAAAATATCGAGCAGAGACAGCAATCCGCCATTCATGAGAAGTCCAAACTTCTGAAAAATATTGAGAGTGCAGAACGTCTACAGATTCATCAACTGGATTTTCACAAAAAAGAACTTGTCGAATTGGAACATGTGTCGATTGCATACGGCTCCAATATGGTATGTAAGGACGTGAATTTCACAGTTGAACAAGGGGATCGTATTGCGCTTTATGGTAAAAACGGATCGGGGAAATCAAGCATCCTTAAACTGATTTGTGATGAGAATATCCCTTATGCAGGTTATTTTCGAAAGGATCACCAGCTTAAAATCTCGTATGTGTCGCAGGACACTTCGAATCTCGGCGGCCATTTATCTGACTATGCTGTCACGCAGAGAATCGATGAAAGCCTGTTTAAATCCATCCTAAGAAAGCTGGATTTTTCTAGGTTGCAATTGGAGAAGAATATCTCAACGTATAGCGCTGGCCAAAAAAAAGAAAGTGCTGATTGCTAAAAGTCTCAGTGAGCAAGCTCATTTGCACATTTGGGATGAACCTCTCAATTTTGTAGATGTCATCTCTCGCATGCAAATTGAAGACTTGCTGCTGGAGTACTCCCCAACCCTTCTGTTTGTAGAGCATGACAGTGATTTTTGCGCAAATATTGCAACAAGAATTATCGAGCTATAAGCAACAGGGAAAGAAAAAAGATATAAATTCTAAGAGCCGCCGCTTGGCGGCTTTTAATCATCACATCTATCTTTGCAATACATAACCAATCATAGGTGATGCTTGTTAGTGTTCAGACATCGGAATTATGAGCAACTATGCTATAATTTTATAGTCACAACTAATCAAATGATGGATCATTGAATCAATTTATAGAATAAACTCCCCAAGAGGTGTAAACCCGTTGAAAAAAGAAATGACATCGATGAAGCAAACGAGACTTAATTCCATCCTGGACGAAGCAACCAAACTGCTGATTGAAAAGCCCAATGCATCCATGAATGATATCGCAGACTCTGCAAAAATCGGCATTGCGACCCTTCATCGTTACGTGGAGAGTCGCGAACAATTAATGGTTTATCTGGGCTTGCGTGCGATTGAGGTGGTCAGTGAGGCCATGCAAAACATTCAGCTGGATGAGGAAAACTGTGAAACATATATTCCACAGCTGATTGAAGTGCTTATTCCGTTAGGGGATAAAATATTTTTCCTTACTCATGACGCAGCTATACATTATAATCCTGAGATTGAGGGAGCAGATTTGAAGCTGAGAGAGCCTATACTGCATGCGGTCAGCTTGTTGCAGCAAAAGAATTATTTTCGTCAGGATGTCAATAAAAACTGGATTGTAGATGTGCTGTATTCTATCCTGTTTCTGACGTGGCAGCAGGTTGTAAGTGGTGATATTGCGCGTAAATCAGCAGCTTCTCTGGTTGTGGATACGTTCTATCATGGCTTTAGGGCCAGATAAGTAGGCTCTACCTTATAACCACATACAATAATGCAATATAACACCCCATTGTGGAGTCAGTCGTGTCATTGGATACGAGACTCACTGTGGAGGTGTTTTTTTTGCGTGGAGAGATAGCTATGGGCGCTAATTGAAAGGTGCATATTTTCTTTTCAGTACATATTCATATTTTAACAGAGTTCAGAATTTAAGATTTCAAACTTACAAAAAATGATATAAATTTCTAGTAGATTCAAATCATTACCAAATTAAGACAGTGAATTTGCGACAAGGAGGTCGATAATCTGCACTGAACGCGATACCGTTTCAACTCGCTTTAGCACTCATTCCATCATATCCAACAGGAGGGATTCCATGCTTTACACCATTATTGTGCCAGTTAACCAGGACTATAACATTTTGAACCTTTTCACGGACTCATTGCTACGGACAGTAAGCCCGTCCACTCAAATCATTTTTATCAACGATGGTTCCGGTTCCGCTGTTTTACAGCATTTGGAGAAACTGAAACATGAGGTTAGAGAAGGTGTAACGATTGAAATTCTTCAGCATGATTTTCCACTCGGTTGTGCTGTATCAATCAATAGCGCGCTTCGGCGAGCAGAGGGGGATTATATTTTCTTCCTGGATTCCGATACAATCCTTCAACCGAACTGGCAATCAATGATGAAAGAGACGATGGACAGCGACATTACGATTGGTATGATTGGCGGTGTTCTGCTCTATCCGCAAACGGGAGGTGTGCAGCATTGTGGTATTGCATTTGCCGATACAATTGGCCGCCACTTATTTCTGAACGCTTCGCCTGAAGACATTCCGAAGGAAACATTTTCAGTTCAGCTTGTTGTATTCGCCATGTTCGGCATGAAGAGAGAAGTGTATGAAACGGTAGGCGAGCTGGATGAGAAGTTCTTTAACGGATATGAGGATTTTGATTATCAGATGCGAGCACGGGCAGCCGGATATGATACGGTCATTAATCCGAATATTCTCGCCTATCACTGGGAACGGAGCAGTGGCATTCATCGCAACTTTAACCGGAAAAACAATCTTGCACGTTTCTGGAAAAAGTGGGGTGGGGAAATTGAGGCCGATGTTTGGCCATTCGTATTCGGTCATCTGAAAGAACAGCTGGGTAGCCAGAGTGAATATCAGCATCTGCCGATCGTTGGCATTGATCTTGCAGAAGTACGCAGTGACGCGGATACGTTCTGGACCAAGCTGGAGGAAGCTGATATTGCGCCTGTTGCTGAGGTACGTGACTATTCCAACCGCTTTAACTCTAATGGAGCCATCTGGCTACCGCAGGTTCTGGGCAAGGAGCTGATTCATAGCGAGAACCGATTATTGTTTCTGGTGGACAATTTCGCCCGGTTGCTGGAGAACCGTTACTGGATCGAGATGAGACATGCTCATCGGGCTAAAGATCTGATTATTGATCTGTATGGCAATGTTATTACCATGGATCGCATATATGATGGCTGCTGGCCAGGCTCCAAAGTTCGTTAACTCACAAACCAAGTAAACAGGGAGGAACCAAAGGTGAAATCAAAAGAGAGCACGCTGGATCGTGCCGTAAGGTTTACACGGAATCTGGAGTGGTTGGAACATGTCGAAAAGGTTATTCCGAGCGGATGCAGTACGTTAGCCAAAGCACCAGAACGATTATTTCCGGGATATACACCCGTATGCTGCGCAGAGGCACGCAATTCCCGTTTTATAGATATCGATGGAAATGAATGGCTGGATTGTGAAATGGCCATGGGTACGGCGCCATGGGGACATGCACGGCATGAAGTTCAACTAACCGTCATCCATCAGCTGAAAAAAGGGACAAGTTATTCTATTCCTGCTGACATTGAACTTGAATGCGCTGAACTGATTTTGGAACGATTTGAAGGCCGCTACCCCTCATTACGTTTCACCAAAAGCGGCGCCGATGCAGTCAGTGGAGCCGTACGTCTGGCTCGTGCGGGAAGTGGAAAAAGCAGGGTCATCGCGACGGCCTATCATGGCTGGCATGACTGGTCTGCGTATGGATACTATGGCCGCGAAACGAAAGAACGAGGTATCCCCGTGGATATCGAACGCACAACAATCTGGATAGATAAGCCCTCACCAGAGCGTATCGAGGCCCAAATCCAATCCTCTCCCGAGGATATCGCCTGCATTGTCCTTTGTCCAAATGAATGGAAACGTGAGCCGTTGGCGCAAGTTGTATCCCTATGTAGGTCCTTAGATATCATTGTCATATTTGATGAAGTCACCTCCGGCATTCGAATGGGCAAGCAAGCTACAGCTGGGGAGTATGACATCTGGCCGGATCTGCTTTGTATTTCCAAAGGTATGGCAAATGGACTGCCACTCGCAGCCGTAATGGGACCAGAACATCTGATGTCATTATCAGGACAGGTCAGATTCAGCAATGCGCATTCCAGCGAGACCACTGCGCTTGCGGCAGCGATTGCATGTGAGCGATTGATGAAAAGCGCTAAAGTATGGCCTACCTGGCGCGAGGCCACCATTCGAATTATGGATCTGATTGAAGCTGAACTCGTACTTCTTGGATTAACCGATCAATTGGTGTTGAAGGGTACCTATGCGAGCTTCTCCATTAGCTCTATTTCGGAGGAAAACTTTCATACCGATCCGTTCCGTGAGTTTATGGTCAAAAGAATGGCCCACTTCGGAATTTTTACCAAAGGGTACTTTATTTTTTCAGATGCTCATACCCGGGATGAATTATTATGGGTGGAGGAAGCTCTCTTGCAGACACTTTCCGACTGGAAAGAAATGCTGAAACAGGAACACCTTTCGAATTGAGATTTACGAAAACGTTTAAAATTTTATTCAAATAAGAACATCGACTAGGAGGAATATTCAATGAAAGCACTCGTATATCAGGATCTTAAACAGGTGACTTACCAGGATATTGATGAGCCAACCATACAAAAGCCAAACCAAGTAAAAATTAAAATCTATGGTTCAGGCATCTGCGGTACAGACCTGAATATTGTCAAAGGCAAAGTGCCGGCGAATAAAGGAACGATTATTGGTCATGAAGGTGTAGGTACAGTGGTTGAGGTGGGCGACGAAGTTCGTGGCTTCAAGATAGGTGATCGGGTATTGGTTGATCCCACGCAATCTTGCGGTACCTGCTCCTATTGCCGTGAAGGTCTTTTCATCTATTGCGAGAATTTTGATGACTATCAAGTAGGGATGACGACGCACGGTACATTTGCAGAATATTACGTAGGGGATGAGAAGTATATCTATGCCATCCCGGATTCCATGAGCTGGGAAACCGCTATGATGATCGAACCACTGGGATGTGTACTTCAGACGTTCATGAAAGCAGGGACTAAGCCAAGTGACTCTGTACTGGTCCTCGGTTCTGGTGCAATCGGTTCTCTGTGTCAGCTTGTGAGCAAACGATTGGCAAGGCTTACTGTAGGAACGGAAGTTGATCCATTCCGCAAAGAGTTCGCTTCAGAGATCGCGGATCATGTGTTCTATCCTCAGGATCTGACACTGGATAAAGTATACGAGATCAATAATAACAAGAAGTTTGATATTGTAGTGGACGCGGTTGGTAACCAGCTTCATGTGGGATTTGAGATGATTGCCAAAGGCGGCAAGATCATTCCTATGGGTTATGACGACAGCTATGAGGTGACGTTCAAATCAACTGCCGTAATTAATGATGGTATTAGTATCATTGGTGCGGTAGCTAATCACTCGATGATCAGTACAGCATTGAAATTTGCACAAAGTATTCCGGAACTGGAGCAAATGGTTACCTCCAAGGAACTGCTGAGTGATTATGAACAGGCATTCAATGGGACAATTGGGTATCATCTGCGTAGCGGAGAGAAATTGCCCATGAATTCGGTTAAAACAGCTCTAATCTTGTAAGTATGTAGACATTGTCGGGTTTGCCGCTGCGAAAAGAAGGAGTTCGCAGCGGTGAAAACCACCGCAAAAAAGGGGGAGATATCGATTGAAGCTGCTACAGGATTTGCCGAGAAATCCGCGGTACTCCATCTTACTTGAACCTGTATGGGCCATTCCGGGCACGATTGTTCTTTTTTATGCTCCCTTATATATGAAGGAAGCCGGACTTTCGGATATTGAAATTGGTTTGATCAATTCGGTGAATCTTTATTTTGCCTTTATATTTCAGTTATTTGCCGGTTCAATCACGAATAAGCTTGGTCGCAAGCGAACAACACTGATTTTTGATTTGATTGCCTGGAGTGTTCCCATGTTCATCTGGGCTTTCTCCCAGAATTTTTGGTTGTTTCTGATTGCTTACCTGCTGAATGCAACCTCCAAATTTGTGACGGTTTCCTTCAACTGTCTAATTATTGAGGATGTTGAGGAACATAAACGATCCAAGGTATTCGCCATTCTCAACATGATCATTACTGGTGCTGGAGTACTGACACCGATCGCCGGGGTAGTGATTGCTGATGTTGGCATTGTGCCAACACTAGCCAGTATTTATTTTGTCGGTGGCATCCTCATGACCGTCATGTTCTTCATTCGCAACCGATATACGGATGAGACCGCAGTAGGGAAGGAACTTATGGGAATGCATAGCCAGACCCGGGTGATCCAGAGTCTGGCTTCCAGTATGCGACTTTTCGGCAAATCATTCCACAAACGGAGACTTTTACCGATTATTCTCATCACGGTGCTTTCCAATCTGATCCTGCAGCTGAACTTTTTTCAGGTGATTTTTTTCAAGGAACAATTAAAATTCAATGATCAGATTATTTCATTTATCCCGGTCGTCACCGCTGTAACCGTTATGCTCTTGTATTTGGTCATTATCCCGAGTCTGAAACGGCGTTCAGAAGAGAAGTATGTCAGTTTCTCGATCATTTTGAGTACAGTGGGGGCAATACTTTTTCTGTTGATCCCTGCGGGAAATATAGCCATGTTATTTCTGACTCTAATTGTACTGGCGGCAGGCAATTTCATCTTACAAACGTACCGGGACTCACTGCTTATGAACCGATTGGGTACACATGAAAAAGCGGATATGTTCTCGGCAGTGCAGACCGTCATGACGTTAACCGCAATTCCATCAGGTTACCTGACAGGGCTGCTGTATCACTATAATCCTGTGCTGTTATTCAGTGTCATTCTTGTACTTTACATCGTACTCATGGTCATTATGTTATTCCTCCCTGATCCCCAGAAACACTCCCAAGTGATCAGTACTTACAAAAATATGTAGGAGAAGGGGTTTTCTGTATATGAAACGAATATATAATACAGAAAATGAACCTGGGAGGCATAGAAATGACAAACGTATTTGCAACAGAAACAAGAAACCAAATGAACTGGATCAATGAGCCAGAGATCTGGTCTTATACCGATCAAGGCGTTCTAATTGTAGAAGCTCAGGCTGATACGGACTTTTTCCAGGACCCAGCAGGTAAGCACATTCGTGCAACTGCGCCATTTCTGTCGATGCCCGTGCCTAATGATTTCGAAATGACGACCCAGCTAACTGTGGACATGAAAAATCAATATGATTCCGGATGTTTGATGGTGATGGCGGATGAACGAAACTGGTGCAAACTTTGTTTTGAGTATGATGGAAAAGCAGCTACCATTGTGTCGGTAGTAACGAAGGAAGGTTCATCCGACGATTGCAATTCGGTTGAAGTTCCCGTAACCAACCCTTATCTGCGCATACGCAAAGTGGAGGACTGCATTTCATTCTTTTATTCACCCGATGGGGTGGAGTGGAAATTAATTCGATATTTCGGCATGCCGATAGAGGGGGAGATCCGGGCTGGAATTGTTGGACAGTCACCAGCCGGAACGGGATGCACCTGTCACTTTTTATCGATGAATGTTACCCGTCCGGACGTGACTGCACGCTTCTAAGCCCATTTTCCCGCCAAATCGGCTGATCATTGGAGGGAGAAAAGCGTAATGGTAAAAGCCTTTATTTTGGATTTTGATGGACTTATTGTGGACACGGAGACTCCCTGGTTCTATGCTTTTCGCGATATTTATAAAGAGCATGGACTTGAACTTGGGCTGGAGCTTTGGTCGAAAAACGTAGGAACATCGTTTGAAGAATTTCATCCTTTTCTATACCTGGAGCAAGCGCTGCAAAAACCGATCGATCACGATCATATCAAGTTGCTCTCTGAACAGAAATACGAAGCATACCTGGGACAGGCAGCAATTCTTCCAGGCGTGCATGAGTTGCTCCGGTCTGCCCGTAAAAAGGGAATTCAACTTGCCGTTGCTTCCAGCTCTACCCGGGATTGGGTTCATGGTTATTTGCGCACACTCGGCATTTTCGAACTATTCGATGTCATTCATACAGCCGAGGACGTAAAGAGGGTTAAACCGGACCCGGAATTGTATCTGCTCGCCCTGGAGAGTCTCGGGATCGGGGCATCCGAAGCGGTTGTGTTCGAAGACTCGCCGAATGGACTGAAGGCAGCCAAAGCCGCGGGGATTCGCTGTGTCATTGTGCCTAACGAGGTAACGCGTAATCTGGAATTCTCGAAGTATGATCTGCGGTTAACCTCGCTGGCAGAGATCACGATGGAAATCCTTTAACTCTGGTATTGCTTGCGTAACTCGATAGGGGAGATTCCTTCATATTTTTTGAATACGGATCCAAAATAACTGGCGCTGTTGAAACCAACAGCCCGGGCGATCTCGTGGGCCGTTATTCCGGCGTCATGGACGAGCATTTCTTTGGCTTTCAATAACCGATACCGTGTCAGATAATCAAGCGGAGTCATTTGGAATTCCTTTTTGAATATCCGATTCAAATGCTGTTCGGTGACGTCCATTTGCTGAGCCAGCATGGAGAGCGAGATATCCTGATCATAATTTTGCTTGATAAAAGTAACCAGTCCACCCAGCTTTAATCGGGCATCCGAGCGTTCATAAGCACCGTAACGATCTCCATCAATGGTTAACCTGACCAGTAGCATGTATAGCAATGCGGATACGTGCCAGATCTGATCCTTGTGCCGGGACTGTAGCGCCAACGTTATTTCATGCAACAGGATATGAAGCATCCCATCCGGCTTGAAGGCGCGCAGCTCCCCGATCTGCAAGGTATGCAGAAACCGGGGCAATAAATAGCCATTAAAGGACAAACAATCGAACAACAATGAATCACTCAGATTGTCGTAACGGTATGTGACCTCCGGGAACATAATAAGAGCTGTTCCTTTCCGAATCGAAAACTCATGATTTTGGGCTGCAATTTTCCCTGTTCCCCCGATACACTGCACAATACTGTAATCCCGTGAATGGCCGTTCCAATTCATTAATTCATCTACGGTCAGCTGGTTTTGACCTGTAATCATAAGCGGCATATCGGTATCCAGTGAATTCCCCGTACTAGGTTTCGGCATCGTTGTGTTATTCCTCATTTCGTTAAAGGTCGTGTGCGTAAATGGCGCGGATACAGAGTTAAAAGAAACCTGATTTGAATTATATTACATAAATAACATTAATTTAAACGAACTATTTACTTCGATGAACGACTTATCGAAAACCTTTTAGGATTATGTATCATCATGTCGATGCCTTGCCATTATCAGACCAAACAGTATACGCTATAATGGATACAGTGATTTAGGAAAGGGATGCAGTCATGAAGAAAGTCATCGTCGTAGGATCAGGAATTCTTGGGGCTTCCACAGCATATCAATTGGCAAAACGGGGTGCGGAAGTTCTTATTATAGACCGGAAAGATCGAGGGCAGGCTACGGATGCTGCTGCCGGGATCATCTGTCCCTGGTTATCTCAGCGCCGTAATCAGGATTGGTATCAGCTTGCCAAGGCTGGTGCACGTTTTTATCCCGGTTTGATTGAAGAACTCAAGAGTGAAGGGGAAACGGAAACGGGTTACGCTCAAGTGGGTGCTCTTAGTATTCATACGGAAGTAGACAAAATCAACAAGATGCAGGAGCGAGCACACCTTCGTAAAGAAGATGCACCGGAGATTGCCGATATTACCCGTCTGGATGCAAAAGAAACCCATGAGCGTTTTCCACTCCTGGAGGAGAGCTTTCAGTCCGTCTACATCAGCGGAGCCGCGCGTATTGATGGGCGTGCGCTGCGTGATGCCTTAATCCGATCGGCACAGCGAAATGGAGCGGTCCTGATTAATGGGGACGCGACACTTCAATATGAATCGGACCGAGTAACTGGAGTGGTTGTTGACGGTAAAGTCATATCGGCTGACGAGGTTATTGTGTGTGCCGGCGCTTGGGCTAGTGAACTGTTGAAGCCCTTGGGCATTGATTTTAAGGTTCATTATCAGAAGGCGCAAATTATGCATTTGCAGGTTCATGATCGAGAAGACACTGGGAAATGGCCTGTGGTCATGCCTCCTTCGGATCAATATCTGTTAGCCTTTGATCAACAGAAGATTGTGATCGGGGCGACTCACGAAAATGATATTGAAGGCTATGATACAAGAGTAACCGTAGGCGGAATGCAGGAAATTTTGAATAAAGGATTGGAACTGGCTCCCGGTTTAGCCGATAGCACGTTTCAGGAAGTAAGAGTAGGTTTCCGTCCGTTTACACCTGGTTTTCTTCCGGTAATGGGTGCTGTTCCTGGTTGGGAGGGCTTGATCACAGCCAATGGACTTGGAGCGTCCGGTCTCACGATGGGGCCTTTTATTGGAAGTCAACTGGCCAAATTGGCTCTGGGTATGAAATTGGATATCGATATTCAGCCATATGATCTTGGAAAAGTAATGGATCATCAGAAATGAGGTGAACGATGACGTATTCACAGCGCTTAACTCACGGTAACTCATCAGACATTATTTATCTGGAGCACCAGATTGGCATCGCCGAGGAGGAATTAGCAAAAGCCGAGGAAGAGCGGAGGGGTTACGAATCGGATTTAGACAAGTTAAGGACGTCTCCGGCGTATCATGCAACTTCAGCGACGAACGTCTCTAATGAGCAAAAATGGGTAGATGAGTTAAACAAATTGCAAAGTATGATTAAGGATATCCGCACCCGACTTAAGAAGTTGCAAGAAGATTTAGGGGAACTTGAAGATTAATAGGAATGGATTGACATTTGGAAAAACACATGTTGTAATAAACCTGAGCTATTTGCAGGGGGACTGTTCGCAGTTGAGAAGGTTAAAACCTGACCCTTTGAACCTGTTAGTTAATACTGACGTAGGGAGCAAATGACATGTACTCATGTTATTTTGCCCTTGCCGAAAATAGGACAAGGGCTTTTTGGTCTGCATTTTGGATGACAGAACGCGATAGCTGGATGTGAAGCGGGGACATTATAATTTTAATACAAGGAGAAATGATCATGTCATTTTCAAGAACGTTAAAAGATAAGTCCAGAACCGTATGGGAAGATGGATACAACCATCCTTTTTTACACGAAATGGGGAAAGGTACACTGGATCAGGAAGCGTTTAAGTTTTATCTTCTTCAGGACTATACATATCTGATTGAATATGCGAAGATTTTTGCCATGGGTGCGGTCAAGGCGACAGATGAAAAACTGATGACGAACTTTACGGTGATTCAACACGCTATTCTGTACGAAGAAATGGATTTGCATCGAAATTATATGAATGAATTTGGGATTACGCTGGATGAAAATCATGCTGTCAAACCCTCTCTTTACAACAAGGCCTATACGTCGAATATGATGAGTGTTGCACAAACAGGTGGGGTTGCCGAAATCATCGCCGTCATTTTCCCTTGTGCGTGGACGTATTACGACTATGCCACAAGATTAAAAGAACAATATCGAGATTCATTAGAGGGCAATTTCTATCAGACTTGGATCGAAAATTATGCAAGTGATGAATTCCGCGACTCATTCGAATGGTTCTATGATACACTGGATGCATTATGCGAACATAAAACCGAGCAGGAACTGGAGGCCATTGAAGACATATTCAGAAGAAGTGTTGAATTTGAATATTTATTCTGGGATATGGCTTATAAACGGCAACTCTCGTACTTCTGATGAATGCAATCTACTACAACCAGAGATAAGGATGAACATACAGATGGACAATCGTGGAGAACGCATCTATTTACGATTTTTGAACGTGGAAGACGCTGCTGGGCTACTGGATTTGCAGTTCCGTAACCGGGCTATTTTCGAAGAAATATCGGCAAGCGAACGATCGGATACATTCTATACATTGGAGGGCCAAGTAGCCCTTCTCGAAGGTTGGAACAAGGCGAGGGAAGAGGGGAAACGGTACTCTTTCGGGATCTTTCTGAACCATACGCATGAGCTTATTGGGGAGATCTCTCTGTTCGAGCTTGAACTGGATTCCACCACCAAATGGATTGTTGGTTATGTGCTCGATCAGGTGCAGAATGGCAAGGGATATATGAGTGAAGCCCTTCAGCTAGCACTGGATTTTGCTATGAATGAAGCGGGTATAAAACGAGTGGAGGCAGGTGCGCTGCCTGACAATGCCGGATCGATTCGAGTGCTTCGCAAGGCGGGCTTTCAGGAGACGGACCGGCAGAATATTAAAATCAAGGGGATTTGGAAGGAACATATGATGTTTGCAGTGGATTTGCAATAGGTTACTAGATATCGTAACGTGAACCACCTAAATCATCCAGGGGGAACTTATGAATAAGCGGAAACAAATGTTATTGGACTCAGCGCTTGTACTCTTTGGGAAACATGGAGTGACCAACACCTCCATACAAATGATCCTAGACGAGTCAGGTGTGTCCAAAGGAACATTTTATAAATTCTTTGGCTCGAAGGATGATTGTATTCTTGCCATTCTGGAGCAACGTGTACAGGAAGATATGATGATTCGCAAAGATTTGGAGAGCCAAAGCTATGCTTCCGATTTTGATTTACTGGTGGATCAGATTATGGTGCCGATGATTTTGCCAGAAAAAAAGCTTGTTGTGGAGCTATTCTGGACAGGCTTCTACTCTGGAGAATGCGATCTGAAAAACTTGACTCGCATGCAGTTAAATTGGTTATCTGAACGACTGGTACAGGTATTTGGTAAAGAATTAAAACCTTTTGCTTATGAAGGGGCTATTTTTGGTTTTGGCATGATCCATCAAATCTCGAACATGTGGAGAAACTTCCATCTTGACCAACCGGATTGGAACCATCTTGTGCCCAAAATCCTGAACTACATTGAAATCTTGCTTCGTTCCATGCTGGAAAGACAAGAGCATATTATTGATTTTCCAAGTCTTTTGATGATTGCTCCTGATTCCAAAGAAATTGTGTTGGATAAAAATAACCTGATTGCAGGTCTTCAGAAATTCAGTCATTCTATTCTCCAATTGGAAGTACCTATTAAAGCGAAAGAACTGACCAAAGGGCTGCTTGTTTTAGTTGAGCAGAAAGAGATCAATATCTCCATGTTGGAAGTAACGCTACAGGCGTTTCAAACGGAATTTGAATCGTCTTCTCTTCAGTGTGAGGCAAACAGGATTGTCAAAGACTGCAGATCGTATCTCGAACAATTCAGGCAGATCCTCATGGAGAGAACGAGTTAACGTAGCTGTTCTTAACTTAAGTGGGCAGGCAATTGTTCATTTATATTATGTAATACACCACAAAAAAGCGGCAGATTGGACGTAAAGCTTAGTGTCCTGATCTGCCGCTTTTTATATAAGATACAATAGGCTCTACATGATGTAATTCATGTAAATATTGCTCTTAATTTGTATTCATCGAGACTTTTTGTCTTACAGGCTGCTTGGAGTCTTCCTCCGTCGCTTGTTTGGTACGTTTGATGAAGAAGGAAAGTAGCAATCCGAGAACGGCAATGCCAATAATGACAACATAAGCATCATTAATTCCCTGGATCATGGATTCCATTCCCAATTGCTGCTGGGTTAAACCTTTGGCTGCACCCGTTGCCACCATATCCTGTACATGTGCCGTTGTGCGACTGGTCATTACACTTACGAGCAATGAAGTACCCACAGCGCCAGCCACTTGTCTCACGGTGTTGGATATCGCTGTACCGTGTGGCCCAAGTCTTGGAGGCAGTTGATTCAACCCTGCCGTTTGGATAGGCATCATGAGCAAGGCCATACCAATTCTGCGACCTGTTGACATTAACACCAGGTAAGTATAACTGGTAGAATCGGTTAGATCGATGAACCCGATAGTCGTTACAATCGTAATGACCATCCCAATAATCGCCAGCCATTTTGCGCCAAACCGGTCAAACAATCTACCCGTAATCGGCATCAGGAAGCCCATGACAAGCGCCCCCGGAAGCAATAATAATCCGGACTCCAATGCAGTGTAACCCCGTGCATTTTGGAGGTATAAAGGAAGCAACATCATATCAGCATACATGATCATCGTGATCGCGATATTAATGATTGTGGTCAGTGAGAACATATTATACTTGAAAGCCCGCAGATCGAGCAGCGGATTTGCAGACGCGAGTTGTCTCCATGTGAACAGTCCAAGAGCAATGACTCCTGCTGCAATGCATATGATTACTTCTGCGCTTGACCATCCCAGAGTTCCTGCCCGGCTGAAGCCATACAGCAATGCGCCGAACCCAATCGTGGACAGCAACACGCTGAGTGTGTCGAACTTGAGATTGATTCGTTCCGATACATTTTTGAGATATACAAACGCAAAACCAATAACAATAACGGTTAATGGGATCATCCCGTAAAACATCGTTTGCCATGTGTAGTTCTCAAGAATATATCCAGCAAGGGTTGGCCCAATCGCTGGAGCGAAAATGATGGCAAAGCCGACCATCCCCATCGCGGCGCCCCTTTTCTCAGGAGTGAACAAGGTAAGAATGACATGCATTAACAATGGCATGATAATACCAGCACCGGCTGCTTGAACCATACGTCCTGTCAACAGTGTACCAAAATTACTCGCAAGGGCAGATATAATCGTACCGATGAGGAAAATAAACATCGAAGCTTGAAATAATTGCCGTGTCGAAAAGCGTTGCATGAAATAGGCCGTGATAGGAATGAGTACACCATTCACCAGCATGTAGCCTGTCGTAAACCATTGGGCTGTTGCTGCTGAGATATTAAAATCCCCCATCAGCTCCGGAGTTGCCACGCTCATAACGGTTTGGTTCAATGTGGCAAGAAATGCACCCAAAATCATAACAAACAGTATGGGGCCCTTTTTTACGTCATCTCTTTCTTTTAATCTAGCCTGACTCAATCCATTCCATCCTTTCAATCCACACGTGACTAAATTTACAACGTGTTGTATAGTTTACATTGTATTTATTGAATTATATACATATTCCCGTAGATTACAATTTACGATTTTGGGTATTTTCGTTGCTTATTTTACGAAATAATAAAATATGTCGTCTAATTCAGAAATAAACGACTGATCATTTAAAATTGTAATTTTTAAAATTTGAGGAGTGATATTGCATGAAAAATGAAAAGAAGTCTGCTACAGATCCTCGTATACTTCGTACAAGACAGTTGATTCGTGATGCTTTTGTAGATCTGTTGCAGGAAATGGACATCGAGAAACTATCCGTCAATCGAATTGCAGAACGTGCGACGATCAACCGCGTGACTTTCTATCTGCATTATCGTGACATCACAGACATGATGGAGAAAATGGCGGACGAGATGATCGAGCACATTGAACGAATTGTGGACGAATATGCTCCTCAATTTGAAGATGCTGCCAAAGACGATGGTTGGCCAGTGCTTGTAAAATTGCTTGAACACTTTGCTGATCATTCCAAATTCTATCGCGTCGTTCTTGCTTCCAGACGAACCCCCATTTTTACGGAGAGGCTCATGAAATTACTAACGACACTCGTTTCGGCCAAGATCGAAAGCTTGGAGCTGGGAAGCTCTCTTTCACGAGCGGGTATTCATAAGGAGATCGCAATCTGGTACAGTTCCTCAGCTCTGATTGGTACCATTGTATCCTGGCTTCGTAATGACATGCCCTATGCACCGCATTTCCTTGCCAAACAGTTCTCTTTAATTCGTGCTTATTCTTACAATGACTTGATATAACAAAAAAACATCCAGCTTTAGTTAGACTCAACTATACGCAGATGTCTTTTCAACAGATTATAAATGGGCTAATCTCCTGTCGGAGTTCGTAAAATCATATACAGCCCGATGAGTGCTGCCAGAGCACCAAAAATGATGCCGGACAGTCCATTGTAAAAGGTAGGATCTCCTTTGTAAGAAAATGACATGATCGCAGTTTGTGTTAATGAAAGTGAGATCAATGATGAAGAGAAGTTCGTCAGTTTGATGGCTTCAATGACCGGTTCATTATTCCGTCTCGCCATAATGGCGCCCCCAAGAGATACTGCGATTTCGGTAAAAGTAACGGCAGCAATGATGAAGGCGGCATAGTGAGGATAATGCGTTCTGCTGCCTGTAACAAATAATAACTTACTGCAATAAATGATGTACACCGCACTTGAAGCGAGCACAATATTGCCTATAAATCGGTATGCCGCGTATTGTTTTTTTAGGATTTCCTCCGGGCTGGAATCATCAAGATTCGAGTCCTCATGTGCTTTTGCTGCGTAATACTTGGCAACAGCGATGCCAATATTATAAAAGGCGTTAATGCATAAAAAGAAGGAGAGCGTAAAGATTCCTAAAAGTATTTTCCCAACTGCGATAAGGGCATTTAGTGGAATAGATAATTTTGCAAAGTAGATAATGCGATTATTTTTAACTTTAAAGACAGATTCTCCTCTATTCACTGGACGTATCCAATTCACTGTATCCCTCCCGAACGAAACCTCGATGTGCAAAAAATGAGTCTAGTGTTCAAGCATACCATAGTAAACCATATGGTCCACGTATGAGGTTTAGACATGTTCATCCCTACCTATCTGTAATCCCAGATTAATGATGTTTTCATTTCTTGAGCTTGTTTATTTTGCCCAAAAATACATAACCCTTAAGAACTTAATTCTCGTCATTAAATATACGAGCGGTATAAAAATATGCCTTGAATTTTCCATAAAATGAATATAGTTCGAAAGTTTCATTCCAAATAATATACGATTAGTATAAAATTGGTTGTGCGCTGAACTGTCAATTCATGTGCAACAAAGGAGGAATCAAAGGGAGCCGAAGAACTGAAGTGGCGCTGGGGATGATTATCAGAGGCATGGAAGAAATCCCTCTTTCCTTTGGATAAAATAGTTCGAGAGGCGGTGTACTGGATGTACAAAGAAGTGATTCGTGTTCACGATATTACCAATTTCCAGTCCAGATCGGAAGAGTTTTTTCCTCTTCACTGGTTTCGGAAAATGTTGTCAGAGAAACCTGTCTACTATCATGAGGATACGGACACATGGAATGTGTTCAGATATGACGATGTCAAGCAGGTACTAAGCAATCATGAATATTTTTCATCCGAAGGCTCAAGAACTACCATTTCAGTCGGAGCTAAAAACAAGGAAGGCACACCGCCGGACAAAATGAATATTTCGAGCATAGATCCTCCACGTCATCAAAAAAGCCGTTCGTTGCTCTCAGCTGCTTTTACACCCCGCAGTCTGAAAAACTGGGAGCCACGGATTCGGAACATTGCGAAGCAACTGGTGGAGGATATCGAGCTGAATACAACAATCGACATTGTGCAAGCACTGGCAGCACCATTGCCTTCCATGGTTATGTCTGATTTGTTGGGCATACCGCTGACGGACAGCCACCGCTTCAAAAGTTGGGTAGATATTCTGTTTCAACCCGCCAATAGAGAAAATGCAGAGGCAATGGAAAAGAAAAAGCAGGTCGCAGCGCAGGAGTATTACGAATTCCTGTACCCTATTGTCGTTCAGAAACGGACTCAGCCTGGCGATGATATCATTACAGATCTGTTGAAAGTGGATGTAGACGGTGAGAAGTTTTCCGATGATGAGATTGTTCGAACCACAATGCTTTTGCTCGGGGCCGGTATCGAAACAACCAGTCACATGGTATCTAATACATTTTATTCTTTTCTCTATGATGACCCCAACCTGTATGTGCAATTACGAGAGAACCCTGAGCTGATCCCACTTGCTGTGGAAGAGATGCTTCGTTATCGCTTCCATAACGCCAAGCGACACCGGACCGTTAAGAAGGATAATAATCTGTTGGGTGTAGAATTGAAAAAAGGGGATGTCGTCATTTCCTGGATGAGTGCGGCGAATATGGATGAAACTATATTTGAAAATCCGTTCGACTTGAACATTCACCGTCCCAATAACAAAAAACACCTTACCTTTGGAAATGGTCCACATTTCTGTCTGGGTGCTCCGCTGGCGAGAATGGAGTTGATTGTTGCTTTGACAGCATTCGTAGAAAGGGTACCTTTCATCGAATCGGTTGAATCATTTGATTTGGAAAACAACCTTACTGTCTCGGCTCCAGGTCAGTCGCTGACGTACTTGCCTATGAAGGTTGTGCATTAGGATATAGATTAAAATCATACAGTCAAAATAACAAAAGCCGTAGATTGGATGTTTAACAACATCTGATCAACGGCTTTTATAACGTTCAAGGCTTTTTTCTGTCAGGAAAGAATGGAAAAATAAAACAAGACTGATCAGAACGATGTAGTCGACTCTTACGGTGAGTGAGTAAGCCTTTGATTTAAAAGAGGGGAAGGGTCATCTCACACATAAGACAAATGAGAAGATCACATTAGAGGAGGTTGCGATGAAGACTCGAAGTGGTCTTCTTTGTGCATCATGTCTCTGTTTCCGTTGGGAACGGAGAACTGCTGAGCTAGAAGCTGCTGTTCCTTGATGAGTAGATCGACTTTATGGTGCAAATGGTCCAATTGTTTGTTGTAATGTTTGTAGGTGTAGAATCCGATTACAGCCTTAATCGCGAAGAAAATAACAGCTGCCGTAATAATCAATATATAGTTAGAAGCAATATGCCTGATCCAGCTATTGAGTTCACTTATCACGTATAACTCTTCCTTTCACAAGAAATGCAGATTACTTCTATTCATTGCCTTCGTTATAGGAAAGATTACGTGGAAAATGTTCTCAGATGGATTCCTCCGAAAGCAGGATGGAGCATAGCAACATTGTGTTTATTCCTGTTATTCAGTAGAATTATTTTAATTAATATTTTCCAAAGGAGAGCAAATACGTGCTGGAACTCAGCTTTAACGACCCGGAAAAACTGGTAACTGTAACCCACGCCTTGTCGACTCGTTCCCGGATTGACATTCTCCAGCTTCTTAATGCCAACAAATTAAACATTATTGAAATTGCCGAAGCACTTAACCTGCCCGTGTCAACGGTAGCCAACCATATTAAAGTGCTGGAGGCAGCCCATTTAATACATACGGAGATGCTCCCAGCCTCTCGTGGGGCCATGAAGGTTTGCAGCCGCAATTATGATGATATTCATATCGCCCTGGATCGAGTGAGTTCCTTTCCCACACGGGATACGAATGTCTATGAAGTACAGATGCCGATAGGGCATTACAGCGACTGTGAAGTTGCGCCAACATGCGGCATGGCGAGCACGGAGGAGATGATTCTGAAGGAAGACGACCCGGCAAGCTTCTATCATCCTAAGCATATTGATGCTCAGATCATTTGGCTGGCAAAAGGTTATCTGGAATATTTGCTTCCAATGGATATTCCGCAAGGTGCAACGATTGAATCTTTGGAATTGTCCATGGAAATCTGTTCTGAAGTAGCAACTTATAACAATGATTGGCCCTCGGATATTTCCATTTGGGTGAATGGCACTGAGATCGGGATGTGGACTAGTCCAGGAGATTTGGGCGACCGCCGAGGTAAACTGAATCCGGCATGGTGGTCTGATGGTTCTACACAATACGGCATTCTCAAAAAATGGCGTGTGGACGACAACATGACCATGCTGGACAAGGAGAAAATTTCGGATGTGTCCCTGTCAGATCTTCATCTTGAGGATAAACACAAGTTAAGATTACGCATTGGAATTCATCCGGATGCTAGGCATCAGGGAGGCATGAACCTGTTTGGCAATGAGTTCGGAGATCATGAACAGAACATTATTATGCAGGTAAGGTATACGATGAATGCGGGTGATCAGGATGCGAGATATGCCAAATAACGGTACCTCATGTATCGTGAGTATCGAGCGTTTTAAACCGAACTTGTTTCATCTGGAGCAGGGTGAAGGTTTATTCAAATCCCATTCACATGCTGCACTGCTACTGTTTCAGCGGAATTGCTCAGTCGAAGCTCCTCATACTGTCAACGATCCAACGGTTCAATGCATCGTTCAGGAAGTCCTGAAAGAGATCCATTCGTCTTACTACACGCCGATTACGGTTAGTGAATTGGCCTCTCGACATTTCCTGTCAGAAAGCAATCTGCGAAAGAAATTCACGGAATCGGTGGGGGTTTCTCCGAAGCAATACATTATCAATCTTCGTCTAATGGAAGCCAAACGGATGTTACAACAAACCAACAAGGCAGTCGAAATGATATCTTCGGAAGTAGGGTTTACTTCGTCCAGCCGATTTTATGATTATTTTGTCAGATCTGTCGGGGTTACCCCACTGGAATGGCGGATGCAAAGCATTCAGTAAAGCTTCAACAGGAAAAAACCGTCTCCAGGACGGTTTTTTTCGACCGACGAAATCGCTTGAAGGTTGTCTTTTTTTACAACTTAATAAAAGCGTTTTCGCAATTGTCTCCAAACAAATTCTGCCAGATAATAAGAAAATAGCACGATATGAAGGGAGAGAAAAGAGATGACAACCAGTACATTTTGTAATCCGGTGGCATTGCAATCCGCAGACCCTTGGGTCTACAGGCACTCCGATGGTTATTATTATTTTATGCGTTTACGGGCAACGCGCATTCAAAAATTTGGATGGAATAGGGATGGAACACCTGATTTTGGTGTGCCTTTCAGCGATGATCATGCGCTCCAAGTTCCATCGGGAGATTAAAACAGAAGACTCGAGAATAGCGGCTGAGTATGCGTATAGTTACAACTATTTTGTAATTAATGGCGGAGTAGATAAATGATTTGGTGAAAACGAATGCTCTCATTAGACGAAGAAAGTAATAATTATTTTGGCTTGAACTGGATTTTTCCGCATTGGAACAGTATTTTAATGGTGTTATTCGGTGGATAATTAACTTTCCCATGCTGTTTGAAGGAAATCTAAGCAATAATACCAGACAAATTTTATTACAAGAAAATAGATTGAAAACGTTGACATCTAATTATTGTGTAATTATACTTTGATTCAAATACAGAACAAATATTGCCCCATTGTTGTGTCCACCGGTCCAATACTGATGGTATACCCTTTCCTGCAAAAGTACTTTGTAAAAGGATTATATATCGGTTCAATCAAAGGCTAATAGGAGTGATTTTCGTATGAATAAAGACAAGATGACATTAACACCACGCCCGGAATACCCTCGCCCTCAGTGGGTGCGTAACCATTGGATCAATCTGAACGGAACTTGGCAGTTCGAAATGGATCATGGCAAAAGTGGAAAAGAACGAGGTTATGAACAGTCCGAACATCATCTCTCTGGGACAATCACTGTTCCGTTCTGTCCAGAGAGTAAACTGTCCGGGGTGGCCTATACCGATTTTATGGCAGCAGTATGGTACAAACGGGAATTCTCTATCCCGGATGCCTGGATGAATGGGCGCATTTTGCTTCATTTTGGCGCTGTTGATTACGAAGCCGAGATCTGGGTCAATGGAAAAGCGGTTGGCAAACATCGGGGAGGCTATTCGCCATTCCATTTTGATATCACATCTCATGTTTCGTCAGGAACGAATATAGTCACGGTTTATGCGGAAGATGATGTGCGTTCTGGACTTCAGCCGCGAGGCAAGCAGAGCGAACGATTCCACTCACATGGCTGCGATTACACGCGGACGACCGGCATTTGGCAAACGGTGTGGCTGGAGCAAGTGCCAGAGATGTATCTCTCCGACATGAAAGTCGCAGCTGATCCGGATAATGCATGTGTGCACCTTGAAGTGAAAATATGCGGTAACGCTGCTGGAGGAGAGCTGGCTGCAACTGCCCACTTTGACGGCAAGAATGTTGGATCGGCAATGGCGGTTGTTCATGGACCTGCTGTGAAGCTTACCGTCCCATTATCCGAAATCCATTTATGGGAGCTGGGGAATGCCAAATTGTATGATCTGGAGTTGAAGCTGCATGGGCAGGATCAGACCATCGATACGGTAGACTCGTATTTCGGACTGCGGACGGTAAGGCTGGATGGCATGGCATTTCGTATCAATGAGAAGTCCGTTTTTCAGCGGCTTGTACTAGATCAGGGCTTTTACCCGGATGGCATCTACACGGCACCTAGCGACGAAGATCTGCGCAAGGACATCGAGATCTCCATGGGGCTTGGCTTTAATGGAGCGAGATTGCACGAAAAGATGTTTGAGCCACGTTTCCTATATTGGGCTGACCAGCTTGGTTACCTGGTATGGGGAGAACATGCCAACTGGGGACAGGATATTACAACGACCGAAAGCCTTGCCCGGTTCCTACCGGAATGGATGGAAGGTATGGAACGTGACTTTAATCATCCCTCGCTTATCGGCTGGTGTCCGTTCAACGAAACGTGGGATCGCGATGGAACCCGGCAGGATAACGACGTGCTGCGCATTGTCTATGAGATGACTAAACGTATGGACCCGACACGTCCTGTCATTGATACCAGCGGTAACTTTCATGTGGTGACGGATATCTTCGATTTGCATGACTATGATCAGAACCCGGATACGTTCCGGGCCAGATATGAACCGATGAAAAGCGGTGGGGAAGTATTTAATACCTTTCCAGAGCGGCAGACGTATGAAGGGCAGCCATATTTTATCAGTGAGTATGGCGGTATCTGGTGGAATCCGGATCAGCAAGATGAGAAAGCTTGGGGTTACGGGGACAGACCACAATCCGAAGAAGCTTTCATTGCACGTTATGAGGGACTAACCAATGTCCTGCTGGACCATCCGAAGATGTTCGGGTTTTGTTATACCCAGCTATATGATGTGGAACAGGAAGTGAATGGACTGTACACGTATGACCGCCGTCCGAAATTCGACCCGGAAACGATTCGTCGCATTAATTCCCGCAAGGCTGCCATCGAAGATTGAACGTTGCAGGTCAGGTACGCGCATGATTCATAATCCTATAGGGAGCGTGACTGTAGATGAAAATAATGAATTACAGGAACAAATTGTTGCTGGCCTTATGTGCATTTCTTATTTTCCCGATGGGACAGACGACGCATGCAGCGACCGTTCAGAATAATTTCTATAATGTCGTAATGCAGGATGGAGCTGATCCATGGGTCTACAAACACACTGACGGATTCTATTATTTCACCAAAACAACAGGTGGTAACGTTACCATCTGGAAGTCAGCTCAATTAACAACCATTGATGCGGCTCCAACCACTGTGGTGAATACCGGCTGCTGCGGCATCTGGGCTCCAGAGCTTCATTACATCAACGGTGCATGGTACATCTATTATGCGAAGGATGATGGAGACAACGTCAATCACCGCATGTATGTTATGGAAAACACGTCAGCTGACCCGACACAGGGAATCTGGCAATACAAAGGGCAGATTACGGATCCCACCAACAAGTGGGCTATCGACGGGACGGTATTACAGGTAAACGGACAGCTCTACTTCATCTGGTCGGGCTGGGAAGCAGATACGAATGTAAGGCAGAATCTGTACATTGCCCATATGAGTAATCCCTGGACGATCGATTCAAATCGCGTGGAAATTGCGCGACCAACCTACGCCTGGGAAACCAATCATTCCCCGAATGTAAATGAGGGACCGCAGGTGATCGTTCGAAACGGAGTTATCAGTCTAGTCTACTCGGCAAGTGGTAGTTGGACCAACGACTATTGTCTGGGGCTTATTACCGCTAACGCCTCAAGCAACTTGCTGAATCCGGCATCCTGGAGCAAGCGCAGTCAGCCTATCTTCCAATCGGGGAACGGCTTGTATGGTCCGGGTCATCATTCTTTTACGAAATCGCCTGACGGGACTGAGGACTGGATCATGTACCACACAGCGAAATCCAATAATTCCGGATGGAATCGTGAGATTCGCTTACAGAAGTTCACCTGGAATGCCGACAATACCCCGAATTTGGGTACACCGGTGAATCCCAACGTACCTATTGCTCTACCTTCGGGAGAAAAGTCAATCGTTCGATATGAAGGAGAAGAGGGAACCTTTGGTGGGATCGCTTATGCATCCCAGAGTCCTTCTGGTTCAGGCGGCATGAAAGCTGGTCATATCGATACGGCGGACAGCTATGTAGAATTTAACGTCAATGCAGCAACTGCGGGCACATATATTCTCCTGGCGAGGACAGCGAATGGCACAGCAGGTGGCAACTGGTCCAACCTGCTGCTGAGTGTGAATGGAGGCACAGCCAGTCCTTTCTACATTACGAACAAGGGATGGGAGAACTGGGGACTGTCCACAGCGAGAGTTCAGCTAAAGGCTGGTGTGAACAAAATTCGTTTCTCCAAAGGTGAAGGATATGGAGAACTGGACTTCTTTGATATCAAACCTGCAAATTAGAGTATTATAATCGCATCCGAACCCTGCCGGTGTCCATTTGGACCTTGGCGGGGTTTTGTGATTTGAAATTGAAAACTTTCCGATTCCATTCATATTCAGTTCATAAAAGTACGATATTCTTCCCCTATAAACGATATGGGAGGAACCACAATTGACAAACATACAGCAAAGAGCAACAGGTAATGAACTTGGAGATTGGGCCATTGAGGCTGAGGGGCTTGTGAAAATTTTTGGAGATAAACGTGCAGTGGATGGTGTGAATCTGAACGTGAAGGCAGGTACGATCTATGGCGTACTGGGCCCGAATGGAGCAGGGAAAACAACAACCATTCGGATGCTGGGCACGCTGCTTCGGCCCGATGGAGGATCAGCCAAAATATTTGGACATGATGTGGTGAAGGAGTCACATATCGTACGCCAGCTAATTGGACTTACAGGACAATACGCATCCGTTGACGAGTCACTGAGTGCCAACGAAAATTTGATGATATTTTCACGGCTGCTGGGTCTTGGCCGCGCAGAAGCGAAACGCAAAACAGCCGATTTGCTCGAAGAGTTCGGCTTGACGGAGGCGGCGAAACGTCCAATCAAAGGGTTCTCCGGAGGCATGCGCCGCCGTCTCGATCTCGCAGCAAGCCTTATTGCTCAGCCGCCGCTGATCTTTTTGGACGAACCGACAACTGGACTTGACCCACGGACACGTGCACAGATGTGGAATACGATTCGCCAGTTGGTCAAGACTGGTTCAACCGTGCTTCTTACAACACAATATCTTGATGAAGCGGATCAACTGGCCGACCGTGTTGCCGTAATTGATCAGGGCCATGTTGTGGCCGAAGGTACGGTGGATGATTTGAAAGCCTCCGTTGGCACTGCATCACTTCAACTGCGCATCCAGGAACCGACACGGATTGAACACGCCCGTCAGATTGTAGAGCAGATCCTTCGAACAGAATCCAGCGTATCAGCGGAAGCGGGGAAGATTACTGCACCGATGGCAAATGCTAATATTGCAGCAGATCTACTGATTGCCTTTCGTTCCGCAGGCATTGATCTGGCAGAGATGAGTGTCCAGAAACCTACACTTGATGAAGTATTTCTCACCATTACGGGCCAAGATGCGAGTGGCAATGCGTCTCATACGTCTCAAGAATCAAAAGCAGTGGAGGAGTTGCAAGTATGAACAGTACAATAGCGAAACAAAATCCAAGCCGTAAGCTGAGAAAATACACAAGCTTTGGGCAAACCGTCCGGAATTCCTTAACGATGGCTTATCGCGGGATATTGAAGGTTAGACGAACACCAGAGCAATTATTCGATGTTACCCTACAGCCGATCATTTTCACATTGATGTTTACGTACATTTTTGGTGGTGCGATCTCGGGAAATATTCAAGCTTATTTGTTGGTCATTATTCCGGGTATACTTGTGCAGACGGTAATTACAAGCTCCGTCGTGACTGGTGTGCAATTGCGTGAGGATATGGATAAAGGGGTATTCGACCGATTCAAATCATTGCCTATAGCACGTATTGCGCCACTGGCCGGAGCATTGCTGGCAGACACGATACGCTATACCATTGCAACGTTCCTTACCTTTACGATTGGATATTTATTGGGATATAGCCCTGCAGGTGGATTGGGTCATGTTGCCTTGGCAGGATTGCTAGTTATTATTTGCGCTTGGGCCATCAGTTGGATTTTTGCTTTTCTTGGTGTTATTGCACGTACAGCGTCCAGTGTACAAGGGATTTCCATGCTCGTATTGTTTCCGCTCACCTTTGCTTCAAACGCTTTCGTTCCGGTAGATACGATGCCGAATTGGCTTCAGTGGGTAGTTAATGTCAATCCGATATCCCATTTGGTTTCAGCTGTACGCGAATTGGCGAATCAAGGGACAATGGGCACAGATCTGGTGACCAGCCTTGCCGGAGCAGCGGTTATTGTAGCCATTTTTGCACCATTGACAGTGCGAGCATATATGCGCAGAACGTAATTGGAAATCATCAAATATTGTTAAACAAGTGTAGCGTGTCAGGAAAGAGATGTTATGCCTTCATGGTATAAGGTCTTTTTCTTGACAGAATGTGGAGTATAAGGCAAGGTTGAAAAAATGGAGGTGGTCACTTTGACAAGCGTATTGGTCGTTGATGACGACCCGCATATCCGAGAGCTGGTAGGACATTTTTTACAGCAGGAGGGTTTGCACGTAATCGAGGCTGTTGACGGTTTGGATGCACTGCGATTACTCGCTGACCATAAGGTAGATCTGGTCGTTCTCGATATTATGATGCCAGGCATGGACGGATGGGAACTATGCCGCCAGTTGCGGCAGCAGACGGATCTGCCGCTCCTGATGTTAACGGCCAAAGGGGAAACCTCGCAGATCATCAAAGGATTCACCCTGGGGACGGATGATTATCTGGTGAAGCCTTTTGATCCGCTGGTGCTGGTTGCTCGGGTGAAGGCTTTATTGAAACGATATCGGATTATGACTTCACAAGTGATCCTGCTTGGTGAACTGGTCCTGCGGGGTGATACGTTTGAGTGCAAGAAAGGTGATCAGGATATTGTGTTGCCACGCAAGGAATTTGAACTGCTATTCACCCTTGCGAGTTACCCTGGCAAAACCTTTACCCGTGATCAGTTAATCGAAAAGATCTGGGGGTATGATTACGAAGGGGACGAGAGAACGATTGATGTGCATATCAAGCGACTTCGTGAACGGTTTCCGGAGGAAGAGCATGCTTTCGTCATTCGTACTATGCGGGGTTTGGGCTATCGCCTAGAGGTAAGGCAATGAAGCAGGAGGGTGGATTTCTTCATGTTTCCAGAAACGTCATTCTGGTATCTCTGGCCCTGTTTGCCTGCTGGACAACAGCTTTCTACCTTACGAGATATGTGTATTCCTTTGTCCCATGGGAACCGCATGAATTGCTTGCTTTTCTGATTAATGCCATGCTGGGGTTCATTTTTTTTGGATTATGCATTACAATGATCGGTCCGCTGGTTAAAGGCAGGCAATATGAATTTTTTAATGAGATGATTCAGGCTTTGAAAAGCATTTCCCGGGGGGATTTTCGTGTGAATCTGGATGCGGAATTTGCCAATAGAAACGGGAGACAGAGAAATCCCCATCCGTTTGTGCAGTTGGTTGAAAGCATCAATGACATGGCGGCAAATCTCAAAGCGATGGAAGATTTGCGTCAGGAATTCATCTCCAATGTATCACATGAGATTGGATCGCCGCTCACGTCAATCAGCGGTTTCGCCAGGGCGCTGAAAAATAAAGATATGGACCAGGAAAAACGGGAAAAGTATCTGACGATCATTGAGACGGAATGTGTTCGTTTGTCCAGACTGAGTGATAATTTAATGAAGCTCGCCGTTCTGGATTCATCCGAGCATGCATCACATAAAACATCTTACCGCTTGGATCGGCAGCT
Organism: Paenibacillus sp. O199; assembly: GCF_001636635.1. NCBI lineage: Bacteria > Bacillati > Bacillota > Bacilli > Caryophanales > Paenibacillaceae > Paenibacillus > Paenibacillus sp. O199. The sequence goes on along the minus strand of NZ_LGRP01000007.1, from coordinate 307,632 downwards.
GGTAACTCTGGTTCTAGCCTGTGAACCCCAATGGGATGACAAAAAAATTGATATGAACGTAGAGCTGGAAGAAGTTGAAATCTTTGCTGATGAGGACTTGATGATTCAGTTGTGGATCAACCTTATTCATAATGCAATCAAGTTCACGCCAGAAGGCGGAAAAATTGATGTTTTCCTTACACAAAGTGATGGCAAGATCAGTGTACGTATTTCTGACAGTGGACCCGGCATCACCAAGCAGGATCAGCTTCGCATATTCGAACGTTTTTACAAAGCGGATCAATCCCGCACACGTGCCTTGGGTGGTGGACTGGGCCTCTCCATCGTGCATAAAATTGTGGAGATGCATGAGGGTACTGTCTCCGTGTTCAGTGAACCAGGAGCAGGTGCGACATTTATTGTACAGCTACCTGTCCATTTATAATAATAAAAAGGGTAATCGATGGATGTTGTCCGTCAATTACCCTTTTTATTTCAATTAATTCGGCTGTTATTGTACAAAATAAGGTATATAAGCGATAATCTGCAGGGTAGCCAATACATAAAGGCCCGTAAGGAGTGAGCAATCTGCTGATATCTCCCACTCAACAACAGTGTCTGATTGACGTGGTGAAATCATTCCCGATACAACCCAAGTACTCCAAAGCACAGCTGCTGATTAATGAGCTGAAATTAAGCTCTTCAGGAGAGGTGGAGATGTTCTATTCCCCACATAATGAATATATCAATGCAGCCGCAAAAGTCATGCTTGTGGGCATCACACCAGGTTGGCAGCAAATGGAGATTGCTTATAGAACGGCTATCCAAGCTTTGAAAGCACACAAATCATATGAGCAAGCCTGTAAAGAAGCCAAAATAGCGGCAAGAATGGCCGGCTCTATGCGTACCAATTTGATTTTAATGCTCCAGGAAATAGGCTTGCATGAATATATAAGAGTGCCCCATGTACAAAGGTTATTTGAAGCAGACTGTACATTGTTACATACAACTTCTCTGATTCGATATCCAGTCTTGGTGAATAAGCAAAATTACAATGGACATCAGCCTTCCATTCCTCAAAGTGAATTTTTGTATCAAGCTGTACTTGAGTCATTTCTGCCTGAATTGGAACAGTTAAAGCATCCTCTTATTATTCCATTAGGAAAGTCGGTGGAGGCTGTACTACATCAATTGCTTGATGAACATCGGGTAGATGAAGAGAAGATTTTATGGGGATTTCCTCATCCATCTGGTGCCAATGGCTCTCGTGTGAAACAGTTTCTTCATACCAAGTCGGGGATGCAGAACATTCTGAGGGAATGGCGAGATTAAACTTCTTACTTGCTTTTTACAAATTCAATAATAGTATAATGATTACGACTACATGACATGGAAACAGGAAAAGAGGAAACAAATGCCTACAATACTGGTTGCTGACGATGATCCGAATATTCGTGAACTCGTCTGTTTATTTTTGAGAAATGACGGATTTGAAACGGCTGAAGCTGCGGATGGCAAGGAGGCACTGACCGTTTACGGCTCAACACATGTCGATCTTGTTGTGCTTGATATCATGATGCCTGTCATGGATGGCTGGACGTTATGTAAGGAGCTGCGAAGAGCCAATCCTGATCTTCCGCTGCTCATGCTGACGGCGAGAGGTGAGACCTGGGAAAAGGTGAAAGGATTCGAACTGGGGACCGATGATTATCTAACGAAACCGTTTGATCCGTTGGAGCTCACGGCTCGCGTCCGAGCATTACTCAAACGATACAAAATCGGCTCCACACAGACGATCCATTTCGGCAACGTCATCCTGGATCGACAAACCTACAAGGTGACGAGCGGAACAGAGTCGCTTACGTTGCCGCTGAAGGAGTTCGAATTGCTCTATAAACTCGCTGGAACACCCGGACAAGTCTATACACGTGAGCAATTGATCGATCAAATCTGGGGTATTGATTACGCCGGTGATGATCGAACGATAGACGTACATATTAAACGCCTGCGTGAACGGTTCGCATCAACACCCGATTTTCGGATCGAAACGGTGCGAGGCCTGGGGTACCGGCTTGAGGTTTACGAATGATTAGATCGTTATATATTCGTGTGGTCCTGACATTTCTGGTTTCCGTCATCGCCGGCACGGTCATTTCTTTTTTCATGTCCACGATGATATTCGAAGATCAATTGAATGAAAATGCTCAAATTAACATACGTAACTTCGGCCAAGATGTCGTGCAGATTTACAAGACCCTTCCATTAAGTGAAGCAGAATCGTTTGTTAGTGAAATGAAGCTACTGAATTCATATCATATTCGAATTTACGATGCAACGGGTCAGTTCCAGTCGTATGGAAAGCTTAACGGACATAAATCGGCCGCGGTGACGAAAGAGCAACTAAAGAAAGTGTTAGATGGAGGCGTAGTCCAGGACAATCCGAACGGTATTGCTACAGTTCTTTTAGGGTTGCCGGTGAAAACGGAAGTGGGAACGAAAGCAATGTTTTTGGAGACGCTCGCTCCACCTTCTTCCTCGTTTGTCGTCAAATGGGCTTCGATCTTTGCAACCTGTTCATTGGTTGCAGGAAGTATTATCATTCTGATTGCTTCCATATTCTTGGTTAGACCGATTAAAAAACTGACAAAAGCAACGAAGCGGATCGCTGCTGGAGATTTTAACGTCAAGCTGAATATCAAGCAAACCGGAGAACTGGGCACACTGGCGCGCAGCTTCGAAGAAATGATGCATGATTTGCAGCAGTTGGAACAGATGCGCAGGGAATTTGTAACGAATGTGTCGCACGAGGTTCAATCTCCGCTGACTTCGATATCCGGTTATGCTCAAGCACTGAAACAAGTAAACCTCTCAGAGCAAGAACGAAGCCGATATCTTGAGATTATTATCGCCGAGGCGAAGCGGATGTCCAAAATGAGTGATAATCTGCTCAAGTTGAGTATGCTTGAATCACAGTCACAGCAACCGCGACTTAGCACACTCAGCCTGGATGAACAGATCAGGCGGGTTATTGTAACTCTCCAGCCACAATGGTCTGCTCGCAACATTCACTTTGAGCTTGATCTCCAAGGCGTTAAAGTCTTGGCTGATCACGATCAGTTGAACCAGGTATGGACGAATATTCTCAGCAACGGTATCAAATTTTCCAAGGATGGCGGCGTAATTCACGTCAGCACCAAGCAGGATATCAAGAACGTGACTATTCGAATCTCCGACACAGGTATCGGTATCCCTCTTGAAGACCAGAAGCGTATATTCGAACGATTTTTCAAGTCGGATCGTTCTCACAGTCGCAAGTATGACGGCAGTGGTATGGGGCTTGCTATTGTTAAACAGATTGTATCGCTTCATCAAGGGGATATTAGAGTAGAAAGTGAACCTGGTCAGGGAACAACCTTTATTGTCACGTTGCCAATCACTCCACCAACGGAGTAGTTAGGCTTACAGGATAAGGTGGATGTATAGAATATTCATCCGATTGTCTAAATCGTATGTTCAGGCCACGTTTCACATGCAAGCTTCTTTGCATGTGAAACGTGGCTTTTTTTGTTAGTTCATAATTCGTTCATATTGTCGTCATGATGAGGACATCTTGGTTGGTTAGGCTTGATTTAACGGCTTGTTACGGCCATTAAACAGATGAGAACAGGAGCAGATGAGTGTGACACATGAAACAGAGAAGAAACAGTGGGGCGTTCCCTGTGAATCTCCTCTTCTTTTCTTTATTCAAAAGAATCATCCGGCAACAGACAGGTGGATCCCTGAGCACGAGAAGTTAATAAAGGATTCTGTACATGGTGAAGTGGTACTGCTGGAGGCAAATCATTATTTGTATCGTTCCCATGCCAAAGAAATTGCTGAAAAATTCAGAGGATTTATGACGTCCCAGTAAATATTAATTTATTTAGTTGTTCATATTCAGTTCATATTGACGTCACGGGGAGTACATTTTCATTGGTTAAGATTACATCAGTAGCACAGAAGAAAGCCGAACAAACAGTTCAAGACAGGAGAAGATGAGAGTGACACAACCAGAGGAAAAGAAAGCGAAGAATGGCTCGAGGGCCAAAAAGGTAAGAAACAATATACTTAAAGTACTAGGAGCAATCGTAATCGTCATTGTTCTGTTTCTAGGTATTGTTTATATCACGAATGTGATCAGTACCAATTCAGAGGCGAAAAAGATAGAGACTTACGGCCAGCACGTATCTGTAGACGGGAAAAATATGAATGTGTTAATTCAAGGCGAAGGCAAGGAAACGATCGTGCTTCTGCCAGGTTATGGAACAGCTGCGCCAGCGCTTGATTTTAAGCTGCTCATCGATGAGCTATCTCCATATTACAAAGTTGTGGCGGTTGAACCTTTCGGTTATGGATTAAGTGATGGAACTGAAAAAGAACGAACCGCAGAAAATATCGTAACTGAAGTTCATGAAGCTTTACAACAGCTTAACATTAACCAGTATATCCTCATGGGCCACTCCATTGCAGGCATTTACGGCATTGAGTATGTGAACAAATATCCAAACGAGGTGACTGCATTTGTCGGAATCGACAGCAGTGTTTCAACACAACCGGGTATGGATGCCAAATTACCTACAAAAATGTTCGGATTCCTTAAAAAATCAGGTCTCCAAAGATTAGTAGTCAAATTTGGTGGTGACCCTTATGCTGGACTCGCATTTGATGAGCACACCGTAGAGCAGATGAAAATGCTGTCGAATAAAAACTCGAATAGTTCCACGATGTTAAATGAGATGGACCATATTGCTTCCAATTTTAAAGATGCTCAAGGTTTAACCTTCCCCAAAGACCTTCCACTTCTTCTCTTTATTCAAGCGAATAATGAAGGTGTAAAAGGTTGGATACCTTTGCATGAAGGTCAGATCAAAGATTCGGTACACGGAAAAGTAATCACAATGGATGGCGAACATTATTTACACCATACGTTATTTAAAGAAATAGCTGAGGACTTTAGAGCATTCATGAACGAAGCAAAGTAAATATCCTGTATAAGTCTACTCGAGATTTTACAGATGTGTATAAATGAATATGAAAAAACCGTCCTGTGGGGCGGTTTTTCCATAGTATATCCAATTCGGCCGATGTCCGTGATGAAAGAGAGGAATTCAAATGAGATTATTTGAAATACTTTTAGTTTTATCCTGTTTCGCTTTACTGGTAGATCTATTGTTTATTAAAAGAAGTGTAAAGAAAATAGGCTTGGGTTTGGGTATAGGAAGTAGCGTTATATTATTAGTTCAATTATTTGTTGAGGGATACAGATGGCAGCTGCTTTTGGTATATATCATGACGGCGCTATTCATACTCATCGTTTTATTCAGACATTCCGAAAAGATGGTGAATCTAAAAATAGGGAAGTTCTTGAAATATAGTTTATCTTCCCTAATCGTCATTCTGCTGGTTGTTTCTACTGCCTTGTCTGTATACCTACCTGTTTTTAATTTGCCGAAGCCGGATGGTCCAGAGAAAGTGGGTACTCAAACATTTCATTTTACAGACCAGAATAGAGCTGAAGTCTTAACTGAAGATCAAAGCGACAAGAGGGAGTTAATGGTCCAATTCTGGTATCCTACTGAGAACATGAATAACAACAAGCGTGACACGCTGTTTCCAAATGATAAAGAAATGTTCAAAACGTATATTCAGAGCTTCTCTGCTTCTTTAAAACTGCCCGAATTTTTGCTCGACTACTTGAAGTATAGTCAAACCAACTCTTATGAAAATGTAGAAATATTACCTTCCACAAGTCCTTATCCCGTGGTACTGCTATCTCATGGTATGGGAACCAGTAGAGTTCTACAAGCATCACAGGCCGAGAATCTTGCCAGTCATGGTTTTATCGTGGTCACAATCGATCATACGTACAGCACCTTTGCTACCCTTTTTCCGGATGGCCGTGTAACGGGCTATACAACAAAAATGACAACCATAGATGACCGCAGTGAAGTTGGGGATATATGGACAAAAGACGTTGAGTTTGTTATCGATCAAATCGAAAAGTTAAATTCAGGTGTAATTGAAAGTCAATTTAAAGGGAAGATCGATTTAAATAACATAGGCGCGATGGGACATTCTTTTGGGGGAGCAACGGCGTTTAATGCAACGTATTTAGATCAACGAATCAAGGCCGGGGTTAATATGGATGGGTCACTGAATGAAGTAGAAGATAGAGATGATATAAACAAGCCGTTTATGTTTATCAGATCGGGAAATTTTGAAGACTGGTTAGCCAATTTTGAAAGTGATAGAAATTCGGATGACGAAGTAACTAAGTTTCTTTCAGATGAGCTGCACATTATGAAAACGGTTATCAATCAGGGGGGGAATGTGATTTATATAGAAGGAACCCAGCACTTCAATTTCACGGATCTTCAATTCTATTCGGAGCTGATTAAACTGTCCGGAATTACAGGAGACATCAATGGTAAAAGAGGGTCAAACATCGTAAATCAATATGTACTTGATTTCTTTAATAAGCAATTGAAAGGATCGGGCGGAACTCTAATTCAGGGGCCGAGCGACTTGTATCCAGAGGTGAAATTTATAGATCCAAAAGAACTCTAATCAACCAAAACATTTAAATCAGGAGATGATGTGAATGGGACGACAAAAGGGAAAAAGAACTTCAATCACCGCCTTAACTCTGGCGTTAATGATGTTATCTCCAATGTCAGTACTGGCCGCACCAGCTACGAGTAACAACAGCGATCTGACGTATGAACCAACCAAGAAAACAGTAGCGGAGAAAGCCAAGATCCTTACCGAGACGTACGGTACGACCAGTGTACAATATGCATTAATCGATGGTGGAGAGATTGTGGTGTCCGGTCAAACGGGCAAAAACGATATCAATAACAAGGTGCCTCTTACTTCGAACACGATCTATGGCATTGGTTCAACCAGTAAAATGGTACTTACCACTGCTGTAATGAAACTGGTTGACGATGGCAAGATGGATTTGGATGTGCCTGTTGTGAACTATATCCCTGACTTTAAAATGAAAGATAATCGCTACAAACAAATCACACCACGCATGCTATTAAATCATTCTTCCGGTCTGCTGGGCAGCACTGGCAGCAATGCTACATTGTACGGAGATAATGATACGAATTCACATGATACGTTTCTAGATCAATTGGCGAATCAAAACCTGAAAGCCGATCCAGGAGAATACTCCGTATATTGTAACGATGGTTTTACATTAGCGGAGATTCTAGTCGAAAGAGTTAGTGGCATGGGCTTTACTGCTTTTATACACAAGTATATTACAGAGCCTCTGGACATGAATCATACCAAAACACCACAGGATGTGGTTGGGCCAGCAGAAATGGCGGGAATCTATTCTCCTTTATATGAAGGCCAGCTTCCACAAGAGAATTATAATATCATCGCTACTGGAGGTATTTATTCTACCGCTGAAGATCTTGTGAAATTTTCACAAATCTTCACGGGAGAGGTCGAAGGTATTCTTTCCAGTAAGTCGGTAGAAGCCATGGCGCAAGAAGAATACAAAAGAGGCATGTGGCCAGAGGACAGCGATTCATCTATTTCGTACGGGTTAGGTTGGGATAGTGTGAACTTATACCCATTCAGTGAATACGGCATCAAGGCCGTTACGAAAGGTGGAGATACCATATCGTATCACTCATCATTAATCGTACTGCCGGAATACAATCTAGCTGCAGCCGTTACCTCATCCGGTGGGACGAGTGCCAAAGATCAGTTTATTGCAAGTGAATTATTACTCAGCGCACTTGAGGAAAAGGGTATTATTACAGAACGGAAGCCAGAAAAGTCATTTGGGGTGCCAGTAAAAGCAGATATACCTAAAGAAATATCCGCGTATGCAGGTATGTATGGCGCCAATAATTCGGTTAAGAAGATCGAAATGAATCATGCTGGACAAATGACTGTATCCACACTCGCAGCTCCGAGTGATTCGGCTCAAAAATACACATATACAGCTGATGGTACTTTTGTTAACGATAAAGGCACAGAAAAGTTGAAATTCGTTACGGAGAAGAATGGAAGTACTTATCTGTGGTCTCGATCTTATATATCCTTGCCAGGACTTGGGCAGTTGGCTTTCTCAGAATATACAGCGGAGAAGCTGGAAGCCAATGAATTATCCCAGGATGTTACCGCCTCGTGGGAAAAGCGTGAAGGTAAAAGATATTACGTGGTGAATCAGAAATATACATCAACGGTTTATCTCCATTCATCACCAATCATTCCTATTCATTCGAATAAAGAGACACCAGGGTATATGTCTAATAATAAGATTATTGGAGCAAACGAAGCAGTCACTGAGCTGCAAATCCCTGGCATGGCTGGACGTGATACAAAGGAAATTTATTTCTCCAAAAAGAACGGAGTGGAGTACATTACAGCTGTAGGTAGCGTATTCGCAAGTGAGGAAATTGTACAACCACTCTATTCCGGTAAACAATCCGCTACAACCATTCAAGCAGATGGATATGCAAAATGGTTTTCGGTACCCGCATCTGTGAAAGGAAAAGTTATGACGGTTAAGATGCCTGCAAATGGAGCCTTTGCCGTATATGACCAGACGGGTATTTGTATTAATCACACCGTGGTCAGCGGTAAGAATGAGGTTGTCTTACCCAAAAACGGCCGTATTGTATTTGCAGGTGAGGTCGGTTCCACATTTGAAATTTCATTGAAATAGACAAAGTCTTTATCCCCTTTAAGTGTCTACTTAAAGGGGATATTTTTATGACGTAAAAAGGAAGGATCAAGGATCGTGAATCATCATGTACTCAAATTATTTTGCCTATTCATACTCGGTTCATATAGACGTCACGAAGAGTACATTTCTATTGGTTAAGCTTATTTTAGTACCAAAGCTAGGATACTCTAATAAAGAGATACTGACAGGAGAAGATGCAAATGATACAACAAGAGAAAATGAAAGTGCTCAAGAGAACAGTCAAAAAACGAACTTCAATTGCAGCTTTAACGCTAGCGTTAACCATGTTAGCCCCATTATCTGCAATGGCCACACCGGCTGCCATGAACAACAGCAACCTTACGTATGGGGCAACGAAGAAAACCGTGATGGAAAAAGCCAAATTACTGACTGAGACGTATGGTACGACGAGTCTGCAATATGCGCTCATCGATGGTGGAGAGATTGTGGTGTCCGGTCAAACGGGCAAGAACGATATAAACGACAAGGTACGTCTTACTTCGAACACGATCTATGGTATTGGTTCAACCAGCAAAATGATGCTTGCAGCCGCTGTAATGAAGCTGGTTGACGAAGGCAAGATCGATTTGGATGTGCCGGTTGTGAACTATATGCCCGATTTTAAAATGAAAGATAACCGATACAAACAGATCACACCCCGTATGTTGCTGAATCATTCTTCCGGTCTACTGGGCAGCTCATTCAGCAATGCCACCTTGTACGGAGATAATGACACGTATTCACATGATACGTTTCTGGAGCAATTGGCAGGTCAAAACCTGAAAGCAGAACCCGGCGCATACTCAGTCTACAGCAACGATGGTTTTACGTTAGCCGAGATTCTGGTCGAAAGAGTTAGCGGCTTCGATTATACCGCATTCATACACAAGTTTTTCACGGAGCCTTTGGATATGAAACATACGAAAACACCACAGGATGTGGTTAACCCGGCAGAAATGGCGGCAATCTATTCCCCATTTTATGAGGGACAACTTCCAAAAGAGAATTATAATATCATTGCTACTGGAGGTCTGTATTCCACCGCTGAAGATCTGGTCAAATTTTCACAAATCTTCACGAGACAGGTCGAAGGCATTCTTTCCAGTAAGTCTGTAGAAGCTATGGCGCAAGAAGAGTATAAAAGAGGCATGTGGCCAGAGGATAGCGATACGCTTATGTCTTACGGGTTAGGTTGGGATAGTGTGAACTTGTTCCCATTCAACGAATACGGCATTAAGGCCGTTATGAAAGGTGGAGATACGTTATCTTATCAGTCCTCATTAGTGGTACTCCCGGAATACAACATGGCTGCAGCCGTTATCTCCTCAGGCGGGTCAAGCTTAACCAATCATTTCATTGCCAATGAATTATTACTCAGCGCACTTGAGGAAAAGGGCGTTATTAAAGAACGGAAGCCGGAAAAAACATTTGGCGTACCCGTGAAGGCCGATATGCCTAAGGAAATCTCCAAGTTTGCAGGTATGTATGGTGGCAATAATTCTGTTACGAAGATCAACATCAATACGGCTGGACAAATGACGGTATCTTCACTTACAGCTCCGAGTAATCCGGCTCAAGAATACACATATACAGCAGATGGTACTTTTGTTAACAACGAAGGTACAGATAAGTTGAAATTCGTTGTCGAGAAAAATGGGAATACCTACTTGTGGTCACGGTCTTATATAACCGTTCCAGGACTCGGACAGCTGGCTTTCTCAGAATATAATGCAGAGAAGCTGGAAGCCAATAAATTATCAAAGGAGATTAACGCCGCATGGGCAAAGCGCGATGGTAAAAAATATTATCTGGTGAATGAGAAATACACATCAATGGTCTATCTCAATGCTTCATCGATCCTGCCTATTCATATGAATAAAGAGAATCCAGGGTATATGTCCAATAATAAGATTATTGGAGCTAACGAAGCAGCCAATCCTTTGCAAATTCCGGGTACTGCCGGACGTGATACGATGGACATTCATTTCTCCCAAAAGAACGGAGGAGAGTATCTTACAGCTTCGGGTTATGTATACGCCAGTGAGGAACTTGTAAAACCCATCTATCCGGGTAAACAATCCGCAACAACCATTCAAGCAGATGGATATGCTAAATGGTTCTCTGTACCAGCGACTGCGAAAGGAAAAGTCATGACGGTGAAAATACCCGCAAATAGCGCCTTTGCCGTATACGACCAGACGGGAATTTGTATTAATTACACCGGGGTCAGCGGTAAGAATGAAGTTGTCTTACCAGAAAACGGTCGTATTGTATTTGCAGGTGAGGTTGGCTCCCGATTTGAAATTTCATTAAAGAAGTAAAATGAATGGAGTTTCAAATGGCTGTACAATAAACGAACTCAACAGGAGAGAACCATCATGATGAAAAAAATATTTATCATTTTGCTCAAAATATTTGGTGCCATAGTTATCGCTTTTGCATTATTTATAGCCACTGTTTTTATTGTAAATGTAATTAGCAACAAATCGGAGGCAGGGAAAATAAAAGCCTATGGTCAGTCCGTAGCGGTTGACGGGAAAAACATGAATGTGTTGATCCAAGGAAAAGGTGAAGAAACCGTGGTATTGCTTCCGGGGTACGGAACACCTGCCCCAGCTCTCGATTTTAAACCGCTCATCGATGAGCTAACCCCATTTTACAAAGTCGTTGTCATTGAGCCTTTCGGTTATGGATTAAGTGACATAACTGAAAAAGAGCGTACCACGGAAAATATGGTTAGTGAAATTCATGAATCGTTACAGCAGCTTAATATTCATCGTTACACGCTCATGGGTCACTCTATTTCAGGAATTTATGGACTGGACTATGTGAACAAATATCCAAACGAAGTAACTGCCTTCGTCGGGATTGAAAGCAGCGTTCCAACGCAGGGAGGTAACGATGATCCATTTCCAACCGAAACGTACAAACTGCTTAAAAAATCAGGATTCTACCGATTGTTAATGAAACTGGCCCCTGATCAACTGATTGCACCCGATGTTGATGATGAAATCAGAGAACAGATTAGAATGCTCTCACTCAAAAATACGTTTAATCCGAATAATTTAAATGAAGGCGAAAATTTTGGTCCCAATTTCAAAGCTGCTGAAAACTTGAGCTTCCCTAGAGATCTGCCTGTCATTTTCTTTTTACAAGCGAATGATACCGAAACGGAAGGTTGGATACCTTTGCATGAAGAGCAAGTCAAAAATTCAGTACATGGTAAAGTGATGACATTCGAAGGTGGACATTATTTACACCATACCCGGTCCAAAGAAATAACCGAAAACTTCAGGAAGTTTATGAACGAAGTAAAATAAACTTAGAACAAACGTAGTATCTTTCAGAATGGATTTCAGAAAGAATGAAACGCCCGTTCCCCAGTAGAACAAAGGGGAACGGGCGTATTTTCCATACTCATTATTATTGATTTGTTAACGAAATTTCGAACCTTGAACCAGCTTCACCAGCAAATACAATCGTACCATTTTCAGGCAATGTAACTTCATTTTCACTACTAACCACGGTATGATTCGTACTGATACCCGTCTGGTCATATACAGTGAAAGCACCTTTCGAAGGCATCTTCACTGTCATCACTTTACCTGCGGCTGCTGCCGGTACCGAATACCACGTCGCATAACCATTCGTTTGAATCGTTGTCTTCGATTGTTTCCCCGAATAGAGCGGTCTCACAAGTTCTTGACTGACGTAGACCTTTCCTCCTGCTGAGACGTATTCTACGCCGTTTCTCTCGAAGAACTTATACTCCATCGTATCCCGGCCAGCCAAGCCTGGAATTTGCAGTTGATTCACGGCCGAATTTGCATCAATAATTTTATTAGTATACACATAACCTGGTGCTTCATCGAACATATGAATGGGGATGATCGGCGTTGCACTGTCATATACCGTTGAGGTGTATTTTTCATTCACCAGGTAATAAATGTTGCCTTCACGCTTCTGCCAAGCGGCTGTTACATCTTCGGATAATGAATTGGTTTCGAGCTTTTCTGCCTTGTATTCCGAGGAGGCGATCTGTCCAAGCCCTGGCACCGACTGGTACGAACGGGACCACAAGTATGTATTCCCGTTATCCTCTTGAGTGAATTTCAACTTTTCTGTACCTTGCTCATTCACGAAAGAGCCATCTTCAGTATACGTATACTTTTGTTCGGTACTGTTCGGCGACAATAGCTGGGACATCGTCAACTGTCCTTCATCATTCACTTCCAACTTCAATAACGAGCTGCCAACCGCCCCATAAATGCCAGCATACTGCGTTAGCTCTTTCGGCATGGTTGTTTTTACAGGGGCGCCAAATGATTTTTCCGGCTTCCGTCCTTCAATAATATCCTTTTCCTCAAGTGCGCTAAGCAACAGCTCGCTCGCAATCAATTGGTCGGTTGTGCTTGATCCACCTGAAGAGGTAACGGCTGCAGCCATGTTGTATTCCGGAAGCACAATTAATGACGAATGATAAGCAATCGTATTGCCACCTTTGGTAACTGCCTTGATGCCGTATTCGCTAAATGGGAACAAGTCTACACTATCCCAACCTAACCCGTACGAAATCGATGAATCGCTATCCTCTGGCCACAGGCCACTTTTGTATTCTTCCTGCGTCATGGCTTCTGCTGACTCACTGGAAAGAATACCTGTGACCTCTCCCGTAAAGATTTGCGAAAATTTGACCAGGTCTTCTGCGGTAGAGTAAATGCCTCCAGAGCCAATCATATTCGTGTTCTCTAGTGGAAGTTGTTCCTTATTCAGCTGCGAATAAGTTACCGCCATTTGGTCAGGATCAATCAGATCCTGCGGCGTTTTGGTATGGCTCATACCCAAGGGTTCGGTGAAATTCTGTTGGATGAAATGGCTAAAGCTCATGCCACTAACCTTTTCGACCAGAATTTCAGCTAACGTAAAGCTATCGTTACTATACACCGAGTAGGCTCCCGGATCTGCCTTCAAATTTTGCTCGGCCAATTGATCCAAAAATGTATCATGTGCATAGGTATCATTGTCCCCATACAGTATGGCACTACCGCTTGAGGTTCCAAGAATCCCGGATGAATGATTCAGCAACATACGAGGTGTGATCTGTTTGTAACGG